>NZ_JBFTEP010000001.1:0-99465 GCF_047229365.1 Cellulomonas pasadenensis
GCCCACCACGGGCTGCACCGCGAGCGCCGCCGTGCCGGCCGCGATCCCGCCGCCGACGGGCAGCGGGTGGCGCAGCGCGGCGACGCCGACGATCCCGAGGACGAGCGGCGCGACGACGGCGCGCATGCCGTGGTTGACGTCGCCGAGCTCGAGGACGAGCGCGCGGCAGTCGCCGCACTCCTCGAGGTGCCGCTCCACCTGCGTGGTGTCGCGCGTGCCGAGGCCGCCGCGCACGTACGACCCGAGCTTGCCGGCGACGCCGCGGCAGCCGCCGTCGAGCGGGTCCTGCAGGTGCTGCTGGAGGTAGGCCTGGCGCAGGCCCTCGCGCGCCCGGTACGCGAGCGCCGCGGTGCTGTTCGCCGTCAGCCCGAGGACGGGCGCGATCTCGGCGGGCGTGAGGCCCTCGACCTCGGAGTGCCACAGCACCGCCTGCCACCGCTCGGGGAGCGACCGGAAGGCGCGGGCGACGACGCTGCGCTCGAACCCGGCGAGCGCGGGGCCCTCGGCGGCCTCGACGGGCGTCGCGGCCGTCTCGAGGGTCGCGACGTCGTCGGTCGGCTCGACGCGCCGGCCCTGCTTGCGGTGCACGGTCGCGGTGCGCCGCACGGCGGTGAAGAGGTACG
The DNA here is from genome assembly GCF_047229365.1 of Cellulomonas pasadenensis. NCBI lineage: Bacteria > Bacillati > Actinomycetota > Actinomycetes > Micrococcales > Cellulomonadaceae > Cellulomonas > Cellulomonas pasadenensis. The sequence goes on from NZ_JBFTEP010000001.1 coordinate 624, forward strand.
CGCGGAACGCGACCTCGGGGCCGGCGCCGCCGCGGATCGCCCGGTGCACGGCGGCGAACGCGTCGGCCACGACGTCCTCGGCGTCGGCGGTCGAGTCCGTGTACTGCCGGGCCACGACGAGCGCGGCGCCGGAGTGCCGCTCGTAGAGGCGCCCGAACGCGTCCGACCGGCCGGCGCGGGTGGCGCGCAGGAGCGCGGCGTCGTCATCGTCGATGACACCGTCCGTGCCCGCGTCACGTACCACGCCGGGACCCCCGTCGAAGCCTGGTTCCGACGGCAAGCGTGCCATAACCGACTCATCGGATGAACCCGGCGGATCACCGGTGGACGCCCGCCGACCCCGCGGCCGGTGCGGGTCGCCGCCCGCCCCCGTCCGGACCAGCACGGACGCCGAGCTGGACGCCGGACGGGTGAAATGGCGGCGCGCTGCGCCGAGCGGGTGAAGAACGGCAGATCGCGAGCCGGACCGGCGTCATACCCGGCCCCGTGCGCCCTCTCATCCGGCGTGACGACCCACATCGGCAAGGACGGGCGCGCCCTCCCGGAGGGCCTGCGCGAGCGGTGGCGCGAGCGGAGCGTGGGCTCCGTGTGGCGACGACCGTCCGACTGGTACCACCCGGCGGTGGACGCGCTCGTCGGCGCCGTGCTGCAGGACGCGGACCCGTCGACGCCCGCGTGGGACCTCGGCCGCGCGCGCGGGGAGAACGGCGTCGGCATCGGTGAGGCCGTCGACGACCTCGTCTGCCTCTACCGGTCGACCGGCCGGGCCGACCCGCCGATGGACGCGGTGCGCGCGCTGAACGAGGGCTGGGCCGACGCCCAGGCGGAGCTGGTGGTCGCGGGGTCGTGCGTCGACGCGGAGACGGGCCTGCCGACGCGGCAGTACCTGGGGGTGCGGCTCGCCGAGGCCTACCTCGCGGCGGAGCAGCAGGACGTCGACCCGGCGGAGCTGCACGGCCTCGCGGTCGTCGACGTGGCGGCCGGCGAGGTCACCGGGTTCCTGCGGGCGGCGCGGTCCGCGGCCGTGGGCGCGGCGCTGCGGTCCGTGTTCGGCACGGGGTACCCCATGGCGACGCTCGGCGGCGGCGTGTTCGTCGTCCTCACCCGCACCGACGACGACCTGGACGCCCAGGTCGCCGCGCTGCGCGCCGACGTCGCCGCGCGCGGCCGCGACGTCGACGTCCGGGTCGCGACGCGCCAGCCCGTCCGCGTGTGGCACGAGCCGCTGCCGGGCACGCACGCCGGGGCGCTGCACCGCCTGTCGGTGCTGGCGCGGCCCGAGCCGTGGACCGGCATCCCCCGGCCGGCCGGCCCGCCCGACCTCGGCGACCTCAGCGACGACCTCGGCGGCGACGACCCGACCGGGTGACGACGGGCACGTCCGGTGCGACGCCGCTGGTCGTGCGCCGGCCGGTCGCCACGTGACCCGGTCATGACCGGATCTCGACCCTGGGCGCGACACCGCGTCCACGGGAGGGTTACCGTCCTTCCATGCCTCCGGCCGACGTCGCCCCGACGGACCCGGCACGCGCTGCCGACGTCCCGGGCCGGCTGCTGACCTCCGGCGCCTCCGCGGACATCTACGCGGTCGACGACGACCGGGTCCTGCGGCGCTACCGCGACGGCCGTGACGTGGCGCCCGAGCGCCTGCTGCTCGACCACCTCGCCGCCCACGGCTTCCCCGCGCCGCGCGTCGACGACGCCTCCGGGGCCGACCTCGTGATGGAGTGGCTGCACGGCCCGACGATGCTCCAGGCCCTCGGCGCCGGCGAGATGTCGCTGCACGACGCGGGCGAGCTCCTCGCGGACCTGCACCGGCAGCTGCACGCGGTCCCCGCGCCCGAGGGCTGGCGCCCGGTCGGCGGCGGCGACGCCGCCCCCGGGCCGACGGTCGTGCACCTGGACCTGCACCCGGGCACGGTCGTGCTGACCGAGCGCGGGCCGTACGTCGTCGACTGGTCGCACGCGCGCCCCGCGACGCCCGACATCGACGTCGCGGTCACGGCCCTGCTCATCGCGGAGGTCGTCGTCGACGCGGGCGGCGACTACTCCCAGGCGGCGCGCGCGCTGCTCGCGTCGTTCCTGCACGCGAGCGACGACAGCCCGCTCGGGGCGCTCGACGAGGCGGCGGCGATGCGCGCGGCCGACCCGGCGCTCGTCCCCGGGGAGCGTGAGCTCGTGCAGGACGCGGCGGTGCTGATCCGCACGCTCGTGGAGCTCACCGCGCGGGACTGAGCCGGCGCGGGACGGCACGGCGGTCCGGCCGCGTCGCACCCGTCAGGCGTCGCGGGTCCGTCAGGCGTCGCGGGGTCCGTCAGGAGTCACGGGTCCGTCCGGGCCCGTCGTCCGCCTCGACGTCCTCGAGCGGGCTCTCCGACAGCCGGATGCGCTCGTGCGGCGTGAGCGCCGACAGCGACCGGCGCAGGGTCGTGACGACCGTCGACGCGACCAGCGCCACCGCCTCCGAGCCGTCGTCGCGCTCGTACCGGCGCAGCTCGGCCGCGAGCGCGCGGACCGCCCGGTCGGCGGAGCGCCGCCGGCCGGGCTCGTCGTCGCTCGTCGCGGCCTCGGCGGTCGTCGCGGCCAGCTCGCGGAGCGCGTCGGCCATGCGGGCGCGGAGCCCGGCCGGGAAGGCACGCACGCTGGTGCCCCACGGCCTGTCCTCCGACATCGCCTGGAGGTCGTCGACGAGGAGCACGACGCGCTGCAGCGCCCGGAGGTCGTCGGTGCGGCGCGCGACCGCGGCGGCGTGCCGGCGGCCGCGCGGGTTGCCGCGCGCGGCCTCCTGCAGCTCGTCCGTCGCCGACCGGGCGCGGGCGAGGGTGTCGGTGAGGTGGTCGCGGCCCGGCGGGTCCCCGGGGTCCTCGTCGTCCCCGGGGTCGAGGACGGCGGCGAGCTGCGTCAGCTGCTCGGCGCACGCGTCCCGCAGCGCGGCGAGGGCGCGGTCGGTGCGGTCGAGCGGCAGCGCGGGCCGGATCGCGCTGACGGCGACGGTGCACGCCGCACCGAGCAGGAACAGGCCGGCGTACGACGCGGCGTACCCGACCTCCTGCCCGTGCCCGAGCAGCAGCACGAACATGCCGGCGACCGGGACGTACGAGCGGCTGTCGCCGAGCCACGGCAGCCCCGCCAGCAGCATGCCGAGGCCGACGACGAGCGGGATCGCGAGCAGGCCGGGACCGAGCAGCTGGTCGGTGGCGACACCCAGCACGGCGCCGAGCAGGATCGCCGCGACCGTCCGGACGGCTGCCGACACCGAGTGGACGACGGCCGAGTACGTGGTCGCCACCGCGCCGAACGGCGCGTAGAACGCGTACTCGTCCACGCCCGGCAGCTGCCGCGCCACGACCCACGCGACCGTGGCGGCGACCGCCGCCTTGACGGCCATGTCGACGCGCGGGTGCCGCAGCAGCCGGCGGGCCGCCGCTCGGTCGGGACGCATCCGGTCAGTCGATCGGAGCGGGCGCGCCGCCGCAACCGGCGCCGCCGCGACCGGCGCGGCCGTCGACCGCTCCGGCCGACGGCCGCGCCGTGGGGTGGTCAGCGCGGGGCGAACGTCAGGCAGTCCGCCAGGTCGTGGCCCGCGCCCACCCGGATCGAGTCGGCGTTGCACTCGAGGTGGGAGTTGTGCCGGCAGTCCTGCCGCTGGCAGGCGCCGACGTGCGAGACGACCTTGTCGAGGCCGCCCTTCGCGCTCAGCGGGATGAACGTCGCGCACTGCGCGTCACCCGTGCCGCCGACCGTGATGGCCGCCGCGTGGCAGGAGTGGTGCTCGTTGTACGAGCAGCCGTCGACCGAGCACTCGGCGACGGGAGGAAGCTCTGCGAGGGTGCTCATGCCAGACCTCCGAGGGGATCGGATCCGTGCCGCAGCACGGCGTTCCCTCTCGACGGTAGACCTGTGGTGTGGATCACGCCACCAAGGAAGGACTGGCTCAGCCGCAGGTCAGAGGCACTTTTCAGGTGAGGCTACCCTGCCTTGCGGCGCGTCGGCGCAGGTCGCGGGCGCGCGCACGGGCGGTCACGGACGTGCCCGTGGGTGTGCGACCGGTCAGTCCCCGGACGCGTCGTACGCGGCCCTGCTCGCCGTGACGGCCTCGACGTTCGCCTCGGCCCAGAGCTTGATGCCCGCGACGGCCGCGCGCAGCGACAGGCCCAGCTCGGTGACCTCGTAGGTGACCGTCACCGGCACCGTGGGCGTGACCGTGCGGGTCACGAGACCGTCGCGCTCGAGGGTGCGCAGCGTCTGGGTGAGCATCTTCTGGCTGACGCCGACGAGTGTGCGGTGCAGCTCGGAGTAGCGCATCGGGCGCGGCGTCCCGCCGGCGCTGCCGGTCGGCCCCGCGTGGCCGCCGCCGAGCGCGCACAGCACGAGTGTCGACCACTTGTCGGAGATGCGGTCCAGCAGCTGCCGGCTCGGGCACGCCGCCAGGAAGGCGTCGTACCCGGGCGCGTCCGCCGCGCGCCGGGCGGCGGTGGTCGTCGTCGTCATGGTCCTCCTCGCTCGCGTCGACGCATGTTACGCACTTTCAGGTGCCTACTTCCCGTCGGAGAGCGGTCGGGCGAGACTCGGCGCGGCGCCATGAGGCGCCGCTCCTCTCCGACAGGTACAGAGGTACGACGCATGGCTCCCACTTCCACGACCACCCTCCCCGGCGGCACCTGGACGCTCGGCGACCTCACCGTGACGCGGTTCGGCTACGGCGCGATGCAGCTGGCCGGCCCCGGGGTGATGGGTCCGCCCGCCGACCGCGACGGCGCGCTGGCCGTGCTGCGCGAGGCGGTCGCGCTGGGCATCACCCACGTCGACACCGCGGACGCGTACGGGCCGCGCGTGACGAACGCCCTGATCCGCGAGGCGCTGCACCCCTACCCGGACACGCTGCACCTCGCGACGAAGGTCGGCGCGACCCGTGACGCCCAGGGCGGGTGGCCGCCGGCCCGCCGCCCCGACGACCTGCGCCGCGCGGTCGACGACAACCTCGAAGGGCTCGGCGTCGACGTGCTCGACGTGGTGAACCTGCGCCTCGGCGACGCGTCCGGCCCGGTGCCCGGCTCCCTCGCGGAGGCGTTCGAGACGCTCGTCGACCTGCAGCGGCAGGGCCTCGTGCGGCACCTCGGCGTCAGCAACGCGACCGCCGAGCAGGTCGCCGAGGCTCGGGGCATCGGCGATGTGGTGTGCGTGCAGAACATGTACAACCTCGCGCACCGCCACGACGACGACCTGGTCGACGACCTCGCGGCGGCCGGCATCGCCTACGTCCCGTTCTTCCCGCTCGGCGGGTTCACGCCGCTGCAGTCGTCGGCGCTGTCGGCGGTCGCCGCGCGGCTGCGTGCGACGCCGATGGCGGTCGCGCTCGCCTGGCTGCTGCAGCGGTCGCCGAACATCTTGCTGATCCCCGGCACGTCGTCGGTCGTGCACCTGCGGGAGAACGTCGCGGGCGCGGGCCTGGCGCTGTCCCCGGAGGACGTCGCCGAGCTCGACGCCATCGGCCGCTGACGAGCACGCGGACGAGGAGCGCCGGTACGACGACGCCCCGGCACGCGGTGCGTGCCGGGGCGTCCGTCCGCCGTGGCGTCCTCGGGGACGGGCCGGGTTCAGAAGTCCCAGTCGTCGTCCTCCGTGTTGACGGCCTTGCCGATGACGTACGACGAGCCGGACCCCGAGAAGAAGTCGTGGTTCTCGTCCGCGTTCGGGCTGAGCGAGGACAGGATCGCCGGGTTGACGTCCGTCTCGTCGCGCGGGAACAGCGCCTCGTAGCCGAGGTTCATCAGCGCCTTGTTGGCGTTGTAGCGCAGGAACTTCTTGACGTCCTCGGTGAGGCCGAGCTCGTCGTAGAGGTCCTGCGTGTACTCCACCTCGTTGTCGTACAGCTCGAAGAGCAGGTTGAACGTGTAGTCCTTGATCTCCGCGCGCTCGGCCGGCGAGACCAGCTCGAGGCCCTTCTGGAACTTGTAGCCGATGTAGTACCCGTGCACGGCCTCGTCGCGGATGATCAGGCGGATGAGGTCCGCCGTGTTGGTGAGCTTGGCGCGCGACGCCCAGTACATCGGCGCGTAGAAGCCCGAGTAGAACAGGAACGACTCGAGCATCGTCGAGGCGACCTTGCGCTTGAGCGGCTCGTCGCCCCGGTAGTACTCGAGGACGATCGCGGCCTTGCGCTGCAGGTTCTGGTTCTCCTCCGACCAGCGGAACGCCTCGTCGATCTCCTTGGTGGAGACCAGCGTGGAGAAGATCGAGGAGTACGACTTGGCGTGCACCGACTCCATGAACGCGATGTTCGTGTAGACGGCCTCCTCGTGCGGGGTCAGCGCGTCGGGGATGAGGCTGACCGCGCCGACCGTGCCCTGGATGGTGTCCAGCAGCGTCAGGCCGGTGAACACGCGGCTCGTCATCGTCTTCTCGGCCTCGGTGAGCGTGGCCCAGGACTGGATGTCGTTGGAGACCGGCACCTTCTCCGGCAGCCAGAAGTTGCCGACCAGGCGGTCCCAGACCTCGAGGTCCTTCTCGTCCTGGAGGCGGTTCCAGTTGATCGCCGACACGCGGTCGACCAGCTTGAGCTTCCCGGTGGGGCTCATCATGTCGGGATTCCTCGGTTCGTCGTGGTGGTCGAGACCTGCTTGTTGCGAATGCGTCACAACATGCAGCTGACGCAGCCGTCCACCTCCGTCCCCTCCAGCGCGAGCTGGCGGAGCCGGATGTAGTAGATGGTCTTGATGCCCTTCTTCCACGCGTAGATCTGCGCCTTGTTCAGGTCGCGCGTGGTGGCGGTGTCCTTGAAGAACAGCGTCAGCGACAGGCCCTGGTCCACGTGCTGCGTGGCCTCGGCGTACGTGTCGATGATCTTCTCGTAGCCGATCTCGTAGGCGTCGGCGTAGTACTCCAGGTTGTCGTTCGTCATGAACGGCGCCGGGTAGTACACGCGGCCGATCTTGCCCTCCTTGCGGATCTCGATCTTCGACGCGATCGGGTGGATCGAGCTCGTCGAGTGGTTGATGTACGAGATCGAGCCGGTCGGCGGGACCGCCTGCAGGTTCTGGTTGTACAGGCCGTGCTCCCGCACCAGGGCGGCCAGCTCGCGCCAGTCGTCCTGCGTGGGGATGTGCACGCCGGCGGCCGCGAACAGCTCGGCGACGCGGGCCGTGCGGGGCGTCCACTCCTTCTCGACGTACTTCGTGAAGTACTCGCCGGTCGCGTACTTCGAGTCCTCGAAGCCGTAGAACGACGCCTTGCGCTCCTGCGCGAGCAGGTTCGAGGCACGGATCGCGTGGTAGGCGACCGTGTAGAAGTAGATGTTCGTGAAGTCGAGGCCCTCGTCGGACCCGTAGTGGATCCGCTCGCGGGCGAGGTAGCCGTGCAGGTTCATCTGGCCGAGGCCGATGGCGTGGCCGCCGGCGTTCGCCTTCTTCACGGACGGCACCGACTCGATGTCCGTCTGGTCGGACACCGCGGTGAGCGCGCGGATCGCGGTCTCGACCGTCTTGCCGAGGTCCGGCGAGTCCATCGACAGGGCGATGTTCATCGAGCCGAGGTTGCAGGAGATGTCGCGGCCGACCTCGGCGTACGACAGGTCCTCGTTGAAGGTGGACGGCGTCGCGACCTGGAGGATCTCCGAGCACAGGTTCGAGTGCGTGATCTTGCCCTTGATGGGGTTCGCGCGGTTGACCGTGTCCTCGAACATCACGTACGGGTAGCCGGACTCGAACTGGATCTCGGCGAGCGTCTGGAAGAACTCGCGCGCGTTGATCTTGGTCTTGCGGATGCGCGCGTCGTCGACCATCTCGTAGTACTTCTCGGTCACGTCCACGTCGGCGAACGGCACGCCGTAGACGCGCTCGACGTCGTACGGCGAGAAGAGGTACATCGGCTCGTTCTTCTTGGCCAGCTCGAACGTGATGTCCGGGATGACGACGCCGAGCGAGAGCGTCTTGATGCGGATCTTCTCGTCCGCGTTCTCGCGCTTGGTGTCGAGGAACCGGTAGATGTCCGGGTGGTGCGCGTGCAGGTACACCGCGCCGGCACCCTGGCGCGCGCCGAGCTGGTTGGCGTAGCTGAAGGAGTCCTCGAGCAGCTTCATCACGGGGATGACGCCGGACGACTGGTTCTCGATGTGCTTGATCGGCGCGCCGTGCTCGCGGATGTTGGAGAGCAGCAGGGCCACGCCGCCGCCGCGCTTGGACAGCTGCAGGGCGGAGTTGATGCCGCGCGCGATGGACTCCATGTTGTCCTCGATGCGCAGCAGGAAGCAGGAGACGGGCTCGCCGCGCTGCGCCTTGCCGAGGTTGAGGAACGTCGGCGTCGCCGGCTGGAAGCGCCCGGAGACGATCTCGTCGACGAGGTTGGTCGCGAACTCCTGGTCACCCTCCGCCAGCGCGAGGGCGACCATCGTCACGCGGTCCTCGAAGCGCTCGAGGTACCGCTTGCCGTCGAACGTCTTCAGCGTGTACGAGGTGTAGTACTTGAACGCGCCGAGGAAGGTCTGGAAGCGGAACTTCTTGGAGTACGCGTACTGGAACAGCGACTTCACGAACTCGCGGTCGTACTGCGCGAGGACGGCCGGGTCGTAGTACTTGTTCTCGACGAGGTAGTCGAGCTTCTCCTCAAGGTCGTGGAAGAAGACCGTGTTCTGGTTGACGTGCTGCAGGAAGTACTGCCGCGCCGCCTCCCGGTCCTTGTCGAACTGGATCTTGCCGTCCGCGTCGTACAGGTTGAGCATGGCGTTGAGGGCGTGGTAGTCCAGCCCCGTCAGCTCTACGCGGGTATCTGCGACCGTCGCTGCCAAAATCGTCCCAATCCGTCGCGGACGCGCGTGACGTCCTCGGCTGTTCCCATGAGTTCGAACGCGTACAGGTAGGGCACGTGGCACTTCGCGGCCACGATGTCGCCCGCGATGCAGTACGCCGCTCCGAAGTTCGTGTTGCCTGCCGCGATGACGCCGCGGATCAGGGCACGGTTGCCCTCGTCGTTGAGGAACTTGACGACCTGCCGCGGCACCGCGCCCTCGCCGTTGCCCCCGCCGTAGGTGGGGAGCATCAGCACGTACGGCTCGGTGACACGCAGGAAGGGGTCGGTCGGCCGCAGCGGGATCCGCTGCGCCGGCACCCCCAGCTTCTCGACGAAGCGGTGGGTGTTGCCGGAGGCGGAGGAGAAGTAGACGAGCGACGCCATGGCGGGGCCCCTCTCCCTGTCTCGACCGTTCCCGGGCATGCCGCGGCGACCCTCACCGTGGCGGACGTGCTGCGGTCCGGCGGCCGAGGCCGCCGGACCGAGGAGTGCCCGCCGGGCCGACGCGGTTCGTGACCGGCGCCGACCCGGGGCGTCCGTGGGTCGGCGCGGGTGCGCACCGACCGGTGGGCGTCGCGTCAGGCGACCTGGCCGGCCAGCTGCTCCGCGAGCGCCTTGATGCGGTCGGGGCGGTAGCCCGACCAGTGCTCGCCACCGGCGACCACGACGGGCGCCTGCAGGTGGCCGAGCGACATGACGTAGTCGCGGGCGTCGGCGTCCTCGGAGATGTCGACGACCGTGTAGTCGTGCCCGAGCTTGTCGAGGGCGCGGTAGGTCGCCGTGCACTGCACGCACGCCGGCTTGCTGTAGACCGTGATCGTCATCGCGATGTCCCTCGATGCTCGTGTGGCTGATGTCCCCTGACGGCCCCGCCGACCGCGTCCCGAGCTGCGCAGGACCCCTGGCGCGAGGGCCGCCGAGCGGTCCCTGCCGGGGGTCCGCCGGCCTCGAGGGCGTGGGGGCGAACCGTCGATCTAGACACTACACCTGGGGTCTGACAGCGCCAACACCACTAGGTGTTGTGTTACAGACGTGTCGTTTTTCACCCTGTGCGGGCGCTCGTGCACCGGCTGTGGACGGCTCCGCGAGCCCCTGACGTGCACCTTCGTACACCCGCCCACCGACACGCCGACGTGCCGCCCACAGTCGTCCACAACCGTGCGGGCGACACCCCCACGGCCGTCCACAGGCGATGTGGGCGGGATGTCCGGATAGCACCCGTGCGAGGCCCGGCGCGTCGGACGGCGAGTCGCGCGGGCGCGACCCCCGGGACGCCGCGAGCCGCCCCCGCGGCGGTGCGGGGGCGGCTCGTGCGGGACGTGCGACGGGCGCGTCAGCCGATCGTCGCGAGGGCCCGGCCGAGGCCCGTCAGGACGACGAGGGTGAGGGTGGTCCACAGCAGGACGCTGCCGGCGAGGTAGCCGACGAAGCGCAGGCGCCGGCGCAGGTCGCCCTCGAAGTACGGGGCGGGCGCGTAGCGGACCGTCTCGCGCAGGTGGCGCAGGCGCGTGCGGACGGGCAGCGGGGTGGACGGTCGACGGGTGAGGGTCAGGACGGACACGGCGGACGCTCCTCGTAGGCGCGGGTGGACAACGGGGTGCCGGGGTCACCGGCCGTTCCATCGTCTCATCCAATGGGACGATGCACGGGTCCTAGGTCCTCCAGGACGGATGCGTTCGCCCATATCGGCTTGAGCCAGTCGGTGCGGGTGAAAGCCGTTCCACGGCCGAAGACACCGCCCTGCGATCCCTCTAGTGTTCAAGTGTGCTTCGACGACCGAGCAAGCGGCCCGACAACGAGCAAGCGCGCAGCGTCGGCTGCGCCGACGACTTTCGCTACTCGATCACTCGCGTCGACCTGACCGGAGGTGGGAAATTCGAGCTTCCTGCACCCGGAGTCACGGCCATCGTTGGAGGAAACAACGTAGGCAAGTCAACAGTCCTGAAGAACATCGCGCAGCATATCGCCAGGACTCCTGATGCCCCGTTAACCGGGTACCAACTTGTGGACGCTCTGACGAGCGCAAAAGCGGGTACGAGCGAAGACGTAATAGCATGGCTCACCGAGCGCGCACACCGTGGCACAAGCGCTCACGTGGCTGGATTCCTGGCCCCCGATGGGCAGATTCGGGCCACCGAGAGCATCGCGTTCCGCTGGGCTCAGTACGACCAACTTACAGACTCGCTCGCACCCTTCGTTGTCTACTTCGCCGACGCGAAGGGGCGCCTAAATTTCCCACATGAGATAGCACAGCGTCCCGACATTGCTGATCCGCCCGCTCATCCGCTACACAAACTGCAGGACGACCCCTCCTTGCTACAGGCAGTCAGCCGGCGCAGCCACGAGGTCTTCCGCCAGCCGCTGACGCTCGATCGCCTTAGTCAGTTGGCGAGACTGCGAGTAGGCGTCCCCGACGTCGCTCCGCCGACGATCGACGCCGTCACTCCCGAGTATCGCGCGGCACTCTCGAACTTGGTGCCGGTCTCGGAACAGGGCGACGGCATGAGAAGTTTCATGTCGCTATTGTTGCCATTGATAACCGGCATCTCGAAAGTTGTCATCATCGACGAGCCGGAGGCCTTCCTTCACCCGCCGCAAGCACGGGCGCTGGGTCGCACCCTAGCGGAACTAGCCAGAGACAAGCGACTGCAGATTGTGCTTGCCACCCACGACAAGAACTTGTTGACCGGCCTACTGGAACCCTCGGACGTCGAAGTGTCTGTCGTGCGCCTGACCAGAGATAACGATCGGGAAGTCAAAGCCCATCAACTCGACGACACCAGCCTGCGCACTATCTGGAGCGATGCAGCACTGCGATATACGAACGTGCTCGACGGGCTTTTTCATAGGTTGGTGGTTTTATGCGAGGCGGAGCGCGATTGCCACTTCTACACGGCAGCACTGGATTCGCTGAGTGACACCGAAGAGGTGGAGTTGCCGCCGAGCGAGGTACTCTTTGTGCCATCCGGCGGCAAGGACGGGATGGTCAAACTTGTACGCGCGCTGGGACAGATCTCCGTACCGGTCGTCGTTTCCCCAGATCTGGACGTGCTCGACGACGAAAACAAAATGCGCGCGCTGGTCGAGACGATGGGTCGATCGTGGCAAACTTTCGCTGCCGACTATAGGATCGCCACGCAGCCCTTTCGCCAGCACCGGACGCCTGCGCGCGCGAGTGACGTATTGCTGGCCATCGACGCCGTTCTTCGACCGCTCGGCGAGGCCCCTTTTTCGGCCGCCGCGCGAGAGAGTATTCTCGCTCACACGCGCCATGCTGAATCGCCGTGGAAGGCGCTCAAGCGATACGGGACCGAGGCGTTCCTCGGTGAAGCCGCAGGGGCGGCAGGTCGTCTCCTCGACTCCCTCGATCAGATCGGCATCGTGCTCGTACGTAGGGGGGAATTGGAGCGCATGGCACCGACCCTCGGCGTCGCCAAGGGCCCAGCGTGGCTCCCCGCAGCGCTGGATGCGATGGCGCACACCGACGAGCATGCGCAAGCTCACATTCGACGAGTCGTCGAGGCTGGTCGAGCGCTCATCGGAGCAATCGCGGCTGGGAAGGGATCCTGACCTGCTCACACTGACGGGATTGGTGACTCTGCCCGCTAACGCCCGCGTTTTCGACGTCCGCATTCCCAACCACATACTGGTGCCATAGTCGTGGCGTCAGGCGATGCGCAGGTGCTCCGCCGGCGGCGCCGGGCGGACGCCGTCGGGGCGGTCCGCGACGGCCTTCTCCAGCACGCCGGTGATCTCCTCGCCGATGAGCTCGTACCGCTCGAGCAGCGCGTCGCGCAGCGCCTCGACGAGGTCGCGGTTGCTCGCGAGCAGGCGCCGGACCGTCGCGCGGGCGCTGTCGAGGACGTCCTCCAGCTGCGTGCGGGCCAGCGGGTCGCCGATCACGGACGCCACGAGGTCCTTGTCCATGGCGGCGAACGAGACCAGCGAGCCCGTCATGCCGGCGGCACCCACCATCTGCGCCGCCGTGCGCGTCGCCGCCGCGAGGTCGGACGCCGGGCCCGTCGTCGTCTGCCCGAAGAACAGCTCCTCCGCGACCATGCCGCCCATCGCGATCTGCACCAGCGCGCGCAGGTCGTACTGCGTGCGCGTGTAGACCTCCTCGCAGTCGCCGTGCGCGAGCAGGCCCAGCGCGTTGCCGCGCTTGACGATCGTCAGCACCTCGAGCGTGCGGTTCGGCGCCACGAGCCACGCGGTGACGGCGTGCCCGGCCTCGTGCGTCGCGATCAGCGTGCGCTCCTGCGCCGTGTACGTCACCGGGTGCCCGATGCCGACGAGCTCGGTGATGCGCGCGTGCTCGACGTCGACGTACCGCATCGCCGAGTCGCCGCGGCGCAGCGCGTTGACGAGCGCCTCGTCGAGCAGGTGCTCGACCATGACGGGCGTCCACCCGTTCGTCGCCGCGGCGACGCGGTCGCGCAGCGCCGGCTCGTCGAGCTCCGGGTGGTGCGCGCGGCGCGCCAGGAAGTGGTCGACGAGCGCGCGGCGGCCGTGCGCGTCCGGCGGGTTGAAGGTGAGGCGGCGGTCGAAGCGGCCGGGCCGCAGCAGCGCCGGGTCGAGGTGGTCGGCGCGGTTGGTCGCGGCGATGAGCAGGATCGGCGCACGCACGGGCTTGCGCTGCTTGAGCTGGCGGTGCGACGGCAGCAGCAGGTTCACCGCGGCGATCAGCCGGTTGACGACGCGGTCGAGCCCGACCGGCTCGTCGAACGACTGCATCTGCACGAGCAGCTCGTTGACGACGCCGCCCGTGCCCTCCGACACCATCGCGTCGCGCACCACGCCCGTCCCGTGGCCGGTCAGCAGCGCCTGCGTCGACGGGACCGTCACGAACGCGGCGCGCTCCTGCATGCCGAGCAGGCCGCCGCGGCGCAGGGCGATCGCGTCGATCTCCTCGATGAACCCGATCGCGCCGCCCTCCTTGCGGGCGGCGGTGCGCAGGGCGCGGAAGTACGTGCGGATCTTGCGGGCCGTCGCGCCGTAGTACATCGACTGGAAGCTCGTCGCGGAGACGAACAGGAACGGCACGCCCGCCTCCGCCGCCATCGCCTTGGCGGTCAGCGTCTTGCCCGTCCCGGGCGGGCCCTCGAACAGCAGGCCGCGGCGCGGGGTGCCGCCCATCTGGTCGGCGAACCGGCGGTGCGTCTGGAACAGGTCGATGGAGCGGCGCACGTCGTCGACGATCGGGCCGATGCCGACGACGTCGTCGAGCGTGACGTCCACCTGCTCCGGCCGGTACGTGACGTGCGGCGAGCGGCCGGCGCCGACCTGCGTGCCGAGCAGCAGCGCGATGAGCGCGATGAAGAAGACGACCGGCGCGACCACGAGCGGGTCCACCTCGGGCAGCACCACGAGCGGGCGCCCGGTGACCGCCGCCCAGATGACGTACGCCTCGACCGCGAGCGCGACGACGCACAGGCGCACGACCCGGCGGCGGCGCACCCGCTCGCGGTCGGCGGCGATGTCGTGGGGCGCGAGCGTGGCGCGCGTGCCGGGCACGGCGGGGGCGTCGGTCACGGGCGGGCCCTTCGTCGGGGGCGCGGTCGCGCGGGGACGCACCGCCGGCGGCGACCGCGGACCGCGGCGGTCCGGCCATCGTCGTCCGGTATGTCCGGTTGCGACACCGCACGCCGCCCGGATCACCCGAACGGCCCAGACGGTCCCCGCCGACGGGTGGTCCGCAGGTGCGGCGGGCGGGCGTCCCGGCGCGTCAGCCGTCGCGGCGCTGCGCCGACGGGCCCGCCACGAGCTGGCGCGGCACCCACCGCGCCGTGCGGCGGGCGGGCACCGGCTCGGCGAGCGGGTGCCGGCGGTCCGCCACGACGTTGCCCGTCGGGTCGGCGGTGAACACGCGCCGGCCCGGGTCGACGAGCGTGCGCAGGAACTCGACCTGGCGGCGCAGCTGCCGCACCTCGGCCTCGAGCTCGAGGATGCGCTTGATCCCGGCGAGGTTGACGCCCTCGTCCTGGGACAGGCGCTGCACCTCGCGGAGCATCTGGATGTCCCGGTGCGAGTACCGCCGGCCGCGCCCGCGGGTGCGGCCGGGCTGCACGAGCCCCAACCGGTCGTACTGGCGCAGCGTCTGCGGGTGCATGCCCGCGAGCTGCGCGGCGACGGAGATGACGTAGATCTTGGCGTCGTCGTCCACGACCTGGTCCTCCTCCCGGTACCCGGGGCCCGGGCCGGCGGCGCGCATCCGCCAGGGGTGCACGCCGCCCGGCCTCAGCGCCTGGCCTCCGCCATGATGCCCGCGCGCACGTCCTCGCCGGACGTCGCGATGCCGAATGCTTGGACCGCCTCGCGGGCCGCGGCGCTCAGCTTCTGCGGGACGACGACCTGCACGGTGACGAGCAGGTCGCCGGTCCCCCGGCTCGTCGTGATGCCGCGGCCCTTGACGCGCAGCGTCCGCCCCGACGGCGTGCCGGCGGGGACCTTCACGCGCACGGTCGAGCCGTCGAGCGTCGGCACCTCGATGGTCGCGCCGAGCGCCGCCTCGTCGAAGGCCACCGGCACGGTCATGCGCAGGTTGTCGCCCTCGAGCGAGAAGACGGGGTGCGGCTCGACGCGCACGGTGATGACGAGGTCGCCGTCGGGCGCGCCGGGGTCGCCGGGCCGTCCCTTGCCGCGCAGGCGGATCTTCTGCCCGTCGCGCACACCCGCGGGGATGCGGGCGTTGACGGTGCGTCCCTCGACGCTCAGCGACACCGTCGACCCCTCGGCGGCCGTGCGGAACGGCAGCGTCGTGGTCGCGGTCAGCTCGACGCCCGGCTGCGGCCCGCGGGCGCCGAAGCCCCCGCCCCCGCCCCCGAACAGCCCGCCGAGGATGTCCTCGAACCCGGCCCCGCCGGCGCCGCCCGTCGAGTAGCGCGTGCGCCCGGCCGGGCCGTTCGCGCCGGCGCCGAACATGCCGCCGAACAGGTCCTCGAACCCGGGCGCACCCGCGCCGCCGCCGGGGCCGCCGGCGCCCGCCCGGAAGCGGGCGCCGCCGGCCATGGCGCGCAGCTGGTCGTACTGCTGGCGCTGCTCGGTGTCCGAGAGCACCGCGTACGCCTCACCGATGTCCTTGAAGCGGGCCTCCGCCGCGGCGTCCCCGGGGTTCTGGTCGGGGTGCAGCTGGCGGGCCAGCTTGCGGTACGCCTTCTTGATGGTGGCGGCGTCGGCGTCCTTGGGGACGCCGAGCACGGCGTAGAAGTCCTTCTCGAGCCAGTCCTGGCCGGTCACGGCGCCTCCCTCCCGCTCCGTCGGTGCATGGTGGTGATGATGGTCAGCCCTCCGGGTCCACGACCGCGACACGCGCGGCACGCAGGATCCGCTCACCCGCCCGGTACCCCGGCTGGAGCACCTGCTGGACGGTGGGCTCGGTGACGTCCGCCGAGTGCCCGTGCATGAGCGCCTCGTGGACGTTCGGGTCGAACGGCTCGCCGGCCTCGCCGTAGCGCTCGACGCCGAGGCGCTGCAGCGTCGCCTCGAGCTTCTCGGCGATCGACGCGAACGGGCCGGACAGGTCGCCGTGCTGGCGGGCCAGCGCGATGTCGTCCAGCACCGGGATGAGTGCCTCGGCCACCGACGCGACACCGCGCTCGTGCGCGGCGTTCGCCTCCACCTTCGACCGCTTCACGTACGCCGAGTACTGCTGCTCGAGGTTGTAGTGCGCCGCCTGGGCACGCTGCAGCTCCTCGAGCCGCTCGGCCGCGAGGCGCTCCGCCTCGGCCGGCGCCGCGTTCGCGGCCGCACCGGCGACCGCCTCGGCGGCCGCGTCGAGCACGGCCTCCTCGGGCGTCGGGTCGCGGAGCAGGTGCGTCTCCGGGTCGATCCGCCGCTTGTCGGTCACGCGCGGGGTCCCCTCCGGGGGGACGGACCCGCCCTGCGGCTGGTCCGTCCCCTCGGGGTGCTGCTGCTCGTCGGTCACTTCTTGTCGTCCTCGTCGTCGACGATCTCCGCGTCGACGACGTCCTCGTCGGAGGACGTGGAACCGGTCGCACCGGCGGTGTCACCCGCGGGCGCGTCACCGGCCGGCGACGCCTGGTTCTGCGAGTACAGCGCCTCGCCGATCTTCTGGCTCGCGGTGAGCAGCGCCGCGTGCTTGGCCTTGACGGCCTCGACGTCGGTGCCCTCGAGCGCGGTCCGGAGCTCGGCGACGGCGTTGCGGACGTCCGACTTCACGTCGTCGGACAGCTTGTCGTCGTTGTCCGTGAGGAGCTTCTCCGTCTGGTAGACGAGCTGCTCCGCCGTGTTGCGGGTCTCGGCCTCCTCGCGGCGGCGCTTGTCCTCCGCCGCGTGCTCCTCGGCGTCCTTGACCATGCGGTCGATGTCCTCCTTGGGGAGGGCCGAGCCGCCGGTGATCGTCATCGACTGCTCCTTGCCCGTGCCGCGGTCCTTCGCGGACACGTGCACGATGCCGTTCGCGTCGATGTCGAACGTGACCTCGATCTGCGGGACGCCGCGCGGGGCCGGCGCGATGCCGGTCAGCTCGAACGTGCCCAGCGGCTTGTTGTCCCGCGCGAACTCGCGCTCGCCCTGGAACACCTGGATGAGGACCGACGGCTGGTTGTCCTCGGCCGTGGAGAAGATCTCCGACCGCTTGGTGGGGATGGCCGTGTTGCGCTCGATGAGCTTGGTCATCACGCCGCCCTTGGTCTCGATGCCCAGCGACAGCGGGGTGACGTCGATGAGCAGGACGTCCTTGCGGTCGCCCTTCATGACGCCGGCCTGCACCGCGGCGCCGACGGCCACGACCTCGTCCGGGTTGACGCCCTTGTTGGGCTCCTTGCCACCGGTGAGCTGCGTGACGACCTCGGACACCGCGGGCATGCGGGTCGAGCCGCCGACGAGCACGACGTGGTCGATGTCCGCCACGTTGATGCCCGCGTCGCGGATGACCTGGTGGAACGGCGCCTTCACACGGTCGAGCAGCGACTGCGTCATCTGCTGGAACTGCGCGCGCGTCAGCTTGGTGTCGAGGTGGATCGGGCCGTTCTCGCTCATCGACAGGTACTGCAGCGAGACATTGGTGCTCGTCGCGGACGAGAGCTCCTTCTTCGCCTGCTCGGCGGCCTCGCGCAGACGCTGCAGCGCGATCTTGTCCTTCGACAGGTCGACGCCCGTCGTGTTCTTCACCTCGGTGATGAGGTGCGCGACGATCGCCGCGTCCCAGTCGTCGCCGCCGAGGCGGTTGTCACCGGCGGTCGCGCGGACCTCGATGGTGGAGAAGCCGTCGTCGTCCTTGCCGACCTCCAGGAGGGACACGTCGAACGTGCCGCCGCCGAGGTCGAAGACGAGGATGAGCTCGTCCTCCTTGCCGCGCTCCAGGCCGTACGCGAGGGCCGCGGCCGTGGGCTCGTTGATGATGCGCAGGACGTTGAGGCCCGCGACCGTGCCGGCGTCCTTGGTCGCCTGGCGCTCCGCGTCGTTGAAGTACGCGGGGACCGTGATGACGGCGTCCGTGACCGGCTCGCCCAGGTACGCCTCGGCGTCGCGCTTGAGCTTGCCGAGGATGCGGGCGCTGATCTCCTGCGGCGTGTACTTCTTGTCGTCGACCGTCGTCGTCCAGTCCGTGCCCATGTGGCGCTTGACCGACGCGATGGTGCGGTCGACGTTGGTGACGGCCTGCCGCTTGGCGACCTCGCCGACGAGCACCTCGCCGGTCTTGGAGAACGCGACCACCGACGGCGTCGTGCGCGACCCCTCGGCGTTCGCGATGACCGTGGGCTCGCCGCCCTCGAGGGTGGCGACCACGGAGTTGGTGGTGCCGAGGTCGATGCCGACTGCTCGTGCCATGTGTGATGCCTTCCTTCCGGGGCTCACGCCCCTGACTGCGACCACGTCTTGAGTCCGCTGCGCTCAAGTCTGCGTCCTCGGGGCGGCGGGCGCCAACTCGAGGGGGGCGAACTTGAGTCTGATGGGCTCAACTCTTCTGGAGGCGTGGTTGTTCCCTCAAGCCTGTCCCGCTTTCACCGAGGCAACGGCTGTGGGATCTCATCCGAGTCGGCCAGATCTCACGGAGTTGGCTACGGCAGGTTCGAATCTCACCGGCTTGGCCGAGCGCGATGCTCGACGCGTGGAGCCGCGCGCGGCTCCGTCCGCGGACGTGCCAGCCGAGGTTGTCGAGCGTGAGGTCGACCTCCCGAAGGACGACCTGCGCGACGTCGCGTGCGGGACAGCGATGCGCCTCCCACCGTCGTACGCGGGTCAGCGCAACTAACCGGAGTCGTTCTGGCTGACGACGAAGCGCGCGCACGTGGTCTACCAGAGCCTGCTCGATCTCGGATTGAGCTTCTCCGATTCGCGTCAGCGCCGCCCCGTTCTCCTGGCAACGACGATGGGCCTTTCACTCTCAGCCGGCGAGTTTCAAGGGAGCCTCGACGACATGAGGCGCCCGCGGCTCAGTAGCGCTTGGCGATGCGACGCGGGGCTGCGCGCTCCCCTTCCCCCGCGGGCGCGCTCGCGCTCCGTGCTCGCGCGTACTTGTCCTCGAACTCGAGGTCCGACGCTCTCTCGAGGTGGGCGGGCTCGGAGCCCTCTCCTAAGAGCCAGGTGCGCGGAGCCGAATCTGGGAGCTCGGAAGGTGGTGCACAGTGGTCGACGCAGCCCTCAGCGCTGGTGACGTCGTCGACAGGCGGGGCGGGCGATGCCGTCAACCGCTCGGGCGGCACGATCACATCTGGGGCGGGCGACGGTGCCACCGCGGTCGAGCGCTCGGCGTAGGCGCCGAACGCGGTGGGAACCGCGACTACCACGACGATGATCTTCAGCAGCAACCACGGCTGCGGGGCGTACGGGGTCAGGCCGCTCATCGTCCCGATGAAGAAGAAGAGTGCGGCGAACGCGAGCCAGACGGCCCCCGCAACAAGGAGCCCGCTGAACACGCCGGCGACCAGGGCGCCCAGGAGGTCCGCGACACGCTTCATATCTAAGGGTTCGGCACTAGCAGCAGGGCAGTTGAGCCGTGCACGAAGCGATGTGAGCCACCGGGCCGCCCAAACGCTCGGGCCCCGAAGCGCGCCCGGGTGATTCGGAAGGCTCCACCTCGGTGGGGCGCAGGATTGAGGATGCGGACAACTACGTGAGACGTGGCTCGTCTCAGCTAGTTGCCCCGCCCCAGGTGAAAGGAGCGAGCTCTGGACAACTCCAACGAGTCCCTACAACCGATCCTGTGGGTTCGCACGGGACCTGTCACCTTCGCGCGGAGTTGTCATCGGCGTGGCGTTCTTCGCAGGAAGTTGCCGCGGGTGTGACCGGGAGACGCGGCCGACGCTGCCCGACCGCCAGACGGCCTCGTCGTCGGTCCAGAGCAGTCGGCGATCAGTGGCGACCACGTCTAGCGCCGCTGCGCGCTTCGCGGCTTCGGTGGCGTGGCGCAGCTCGTCGGTGGCGGCACTCAGAAGCGGTGGCAGCGTGAAGGCGCAGGGCAGCGGCGGCAGCGCCATGGCGGTCTCGATCTGGTCGATGTGCGTGACCCAGGACGTCGCCCAACGCACCTTCACCGTGTCAGAGGTGATGAGCTCGCGGATCCCCTCGAGCAGCGCGGGCGCCCAACGGAGCTTGAGCTGGAACCCGTCAACCTAGGCGTACCGCTGGGACGGCGCCGCGGACCAGCCGGGCCTGGACATCGCCTTCAGGACGCCGTCGACGTCGAGCGTGGCGTTCTTCGCAGCGGTTGTCACGGGCGGACCACGCCTCGCCGAACGCGCCTGTCTGTGCACGAGCGCTCGTCAGCGGACGGTCCGCGGCGTTCCACCAGGAGCCGTCGCCCGGCCCAGCTGCTGGCTACCGGCCCAGTTCCGCCCTGAGCAGCGAAGGCCACTGCGCCAGCAGCTCGTCACTCTCACCGGGGAAGGCCCCGAAGTCCTCGACAAACGACACAGCCACCGCGTTGCGCACGTACTCGTCACCCTCGCGAAGGCCGCGCTCTGCCACAGCGAGGATGCGCCTCGTGAGGACCACGTCGCCGGCGCTGAAGGAGGCAACGACCAGACGCAGGACGTCGGCCAGCAGCAGGTGCAGGAGGACCACGTCGTCATCCTGATCGCGGTTCTCCGACACGAGGGGGCCCGCTTGCGGAGCCGCCGCCACCAGCTCGTCGACGAAGCGCTCGGCGGTCAGCACCGTGCCAGTGTGCCGCAGGTCAGTGAGGCAGGCTCGGGGACCACAAGGTGCTGGGCTGAGGAGTCGGACAGCTAGATGAGACGCGCCCCCGCTCACTTCGTCGTCTCACCGCACGTCGGGGCGCCGGGCTCCGGGCAACCTCGATGCGTCCCTACACGGAGCGCGACGGCTGTGGATCTCATCCGAGGCGTCCCGATTCCGGGTCTGCTCCCGACGATGACGTCGCCCTCGCGGGCGTAGTGGCGTTCGTCAGCCAGGGCAGCGTCACAGCAGGTCCGCGAGCAACCTCTCGGGTCGGTGCAGGACGTCGTACGTGCACTCGGCGTCCACGCCCGTGGACCGGCTCGCCGCGCTCGCGGACGGCGGGCGGGCGCTCGAGCTGGCCATCGGCACCGGCCGGGTCGCCGTCCCCCTCGCGGAGCGCGGCGTGCCCGTCGTCGGCATCGAGCTGTCGCGGCCGATGCTCGAGCAGCTGCGGACCAAGGTGGACGAGGCCACGGTCCCGGTCGTCGTGGGCGACATGGCGACCGCGGTGGCGCCGGGCAGCTTCTCGCTCGTCTACGTCGTCTACAACGCGATCCCCAACCTGCTGACGCAGGAGGAGCAGGTCGCGTGCTTCCGCAACGCCGCGCGGCACCTGGTGCCCGGTGGCCGGTTCGTGGTCGAGCTGTGGGTCCCGGAGCTGCGCAAGCTCCCGCCCGGCACGGGAGCCACCGTCTGGGCGCTCGCGCCCGGCTACATCGGCCTCGACACGTACGACGTGCTGCACCAGCGCGTCGTGTCCCACCACTTCTCCTTCGACGAGAGCCGCGAGGCCCGCCTCGGCCGCAGCCCGCACCGCTACATCTGGCCCGCGGAGCTCGACCTGATGGGTCAGCTGGCGGGCCTGACGCTCGAGAGCCGGCACGCCGACTGGTCCAAGTCCGAGCTCACCGCCGACTCGCGGTCGCACGTGTCGGTGTACCGCTCGCCGTCGACGCGGTAGTCGGCGCACACGGTCCTGGCCCGGCCCAGGACCGGCCGGCGCGGTTGACCCTCGACCGGGTCGAGGCGTGAGCGTGCCGCCATGACCGTCGTCGACGCACCGGTGCGCCCTCTCCCTCGCCCGTACCTCGCCTGGCTCTCCGGCTTCACGGTCGGGCGATTCGGTGACGCCGTCCTCGCCTTCGCGCTCGGCTGGGCGGCGTCCGGGCTCGGCGGGACGACGGCGGCTCTCGTGCTGGTCCTCAACGGGCTGCCGCGCCTCGTCCTGCTAGTCGTGGGAGGCGCGGTCGCCGACCGCGTCGGGGCGCGGCGGTTCCTCGTGGCCGGGGAGGCGGCGCTGCTCGCGTCGACGGTCCTCCTCGCGCTGACGCTGGCGCGGTTCGGACCCGCGACCTGGGTGCTCGTGACCTCGTCGCTGGCACTGGGCGCGGTGACCGCCTTGTGCCTGCCCGCCGCCGGTTCCATGCCTCGGCGCCTCGTCCCGGACGAGCAGCTGCCGCGCGCGCTCGCCCTCCGTCAGGGCGTGAGCCAGGTCGTGCTCATGGCGGCGGCGCCGTTGGGGGGCCTCCTCGTCGGCAAGGTGGGCCTCTCCCCGGTCGCGTGGGGCGCCGCCGTGTCGATCGGCGCCTCGCTGTGGGTCCTCGTCGCTGGGCGGGAGCTCTCCGGGCCGGCCCCGGCCGCCACCGTCGTCGCTCCGGGCCTCGGCCTGTCGGAGGGCTTGCGCGTCGTCGTCGGAACGCGTGCGTTGCGCACGGCGCTCGTCCTCGCGGGCGCCGGTGCGGCGCTGGTCCTGCCCGTCCCGTCCCTCCTCGTACCGCTGCTCGGCCGGGCGTCAGGATGGGGGCCCGGCCCGACCGGCGCGGTCGCCGGCGCGGTGGGGGTCGGAGCGATCTGTGCGGCACTTCGGGCGGCACGACGTCAGGCCCCTGCGCCCCGGCGCGGCGCAGCGTCGGCAGCGACCGGCCTCGCAGTGAGCGCGGTCGGAACTCTCCTCCTGACGACCGGTGCCGCGATCGACGGCTCCGGCGTCGTGGTCGCCGTCGTCGGCGGCTCGGTGTTCGGGTACGGGAACGGGACGTTCGCCGCGCGGCTCGCGCCCCTGCTCCTGGGTGGCGCGCCGCGCACGCACCTCGCTCGCGTGCAGGCGCTGGTGAGCCTGACACAGCTCGTGCCCGTGATGGTGACGACCACCGCGCTCGGCGCCCTGGCCGAGCGCACGTCACCGGGCTGGGCGCTGGGGGCGACGGCGGCGGCCCTGGCGGCGTGCGCGGTGTGGGCCCGCAGCCGGTCCGCGGGTTGACCCTCATGCCGGTCGAAGGCCCAGAGTGGCCCTGTGCACGACGACCTGCTCAGCATCGGGGCGCTGGCGCGCACCGGTGGCCCACCGGTGAGCGCGCTGCGGTACTACGACGCCGCAGGCGTGCTCCGGCCGGCACACGTCGACCCCGCGACGGGCTACCGCTGGTACACCTCCGGCCAGGTCCACGCCGCTCGCCTGCTCGCGAGCCTGCGGCAAGCAGGTCTGCCGGTGGCCGAGATGGTCGCCGTCCTCGACGCCCCGGACCAGGCGCACACCGTCCTGGCCCGTCACCGCCGACGGCTCGAGGCCGACCTCGTCGCCGCCTGTGCGCACATCGACGCGGCCGCCGACCTCCTGGCACAGCCGGCACGGTGCACCATCGCCACCGAGGACCTCCTCGCCGCGGTCACGGCCGTGCGGCACGCGGTGGGCGCCGACCCCCAGTGGCCCGGGCTCGCCGGGGTCC
The DNA here is from genome assembly GCF_047229365.1 of Cellulomonas pasadenensis. Taxonomy (NCBI): domain Bacteria; kingdom Bacillati; phylum Actinomycetota; class Actinomycetes; order Micrococcales; family Cellulomonadaceae; genus Cellulomonas; species Cellulomonas pasadenensis. The sequence continues at coordinate 24,278 of NZ_JBFTEP010000001.1, forward strand.
TGCTCCACCTCGACGGGACGGCACTGCGCCTCGTCGGCTGCGACCGGTCCCGCATCGCCGTCGCGACGGTGCCCGTGCGTCAGCCCTCGGGCTCGGAGGTCCGCGTCGTCGCGCCACTCGCGTTCCTCGACGAGGTCGTGTCTGCTGCGCTGCCCCCGGCTGGCCCCGTGGCGCTCGGACCGCACCAGCTGGAGGTCCTGGGGCTCCACGGCGAGCCGCTCGACGCGGCGTACCCGGACTACGAGCGGCTCCTGCGCGTGGACGGGTCCCGGAGCGTGACGGTCACGGCCGACGAGCTGGTGGAGGCCGCCGAGGGCGCGGACGACGTCGTCGTGGTGAGGCTCGACGGTGACCGCGTGGCGCTCGCTGCGCCCGGCGCGCACGACGCCTTCGGCTTCTCCCGGACGTTCCTGCTGGACGCTGTGCGCGCGGCGCGGGGCGAACACGTCGCCGTGGCCCTCGAGGACGCACGATCTGCCCTCAGCGTCTCCCCCGCCGACCGGCCGGACGACATCGGCCTCGTCATGCCCATCCTCTTGCGCCGGTGACACCTCCGGGCGCCGGACCCGGGCCGCCAGCGCGCCTCGGATGTCCTCGCGCTGCAGCATCCGCGCGCACCACGCGAAGTGCCCGTCCTCGCCGGAGGGTGAGAACGCGGTGCTGGTCGTGAGCGCGTACGCGGCTCGGTAGAGGCTGAGCAGCCGCGCGTCGTGGCCGAAGCGGCCGGCGAAGACGGTGTCGAGCCGGGCCTCGCTGGTGCGCGCGTGCGGGCCGTACATGTCGAACACCGAAGCGGTGACAGCAGCGTCGAACGCCGGGTCGCCGATGGTGGTGAGGAAGCCGAAGTCCAGCACGGCCGTCGGGCGGCCCTGGTCGTCGACGAGCACGTTCGCGGGGATGAGGTCACCGTGGACGAGCGTGGCGGGGCGTGGCCCCAGGGTTCGCAGCCGGTGCACCGTCCGGGCGGCGACCGTGCTGACATCGGGAACGGCCCGCTCCAGCACGTCCTCGGAGCGAGCGACGCGTCTCTCCACGAGCTCGGCCAGCTGCTCGGCGAACGACCGGGCACGGCTGAACGGTGGTTCCGCGCCGAGCACGGCGAGCGTGGCCAGCGTCGGTTCCGGGGCGACCTCTGCCAAGGTGGCGAGGACGTCGGCGAGGGCTACCGCCTCCCCCTCGGTGACCGGTGCTTGCTCGCCGACCGCGGGACGCATGGGCCGTCCGTGCAGGCGGCGTTCGACCGTCGCAAGCAGTCGGCCCTCGGCGACGACCTCCAGAACGTGGGGTGTGGCGATCGAGGGCCGGGCGGCCGCAAGGGCGCTCGTGAAGGTGTGGAGGGCGTCGATCTCGGCCCGTGCGCGGGCGTGCCAGACCTTGACCACCCGGTGGTCGTCCAGCGCGAGGACGATCCCCTCCATGCCGGAACCGAGAACCGCTCCGACCGGCAGGCCGTGTTCCTTGAGCGCGGACAGGGTCGAAGGATCCACGCGGGAACCGTATGCGCACAGCGAGCAGCGGGCGAGCACCGTGCTGGTAGGGGGCCCGGTCCACGGTCAGGGCACGCCCCGTCGGAACTGCGTCAGCAGAGAGGTCGGCCTACTCGGGGAGCATCGCGCGGAGCCGCTGCAGGCCTCGGGCGACGGCATGGCGGTTCTTGCGGCTCTTGACCCACGCGGGGAGCCGGCTGGCCAGGGAGGAGTTCCCCGGCTCCTGCTCGCGCAGACCGGCGGCGACGTACCGCTCCAGGAAGTCCAGGTGAGCCGCGTCGTAGGCCCACAGCACATGACCCTCGCACGGGGTCTGCAACCAGAGGTCGAGCCCGCGGAACCGCGGACTCTCGGGAACGTCCGCGTATCGCATCCGGAGCACGCCGTGACGGGTGACGGCGCCACACCCCTCGCAACGCACGGGAACCGGGCTGATGGCGCCCCGCACGCTCCGCTCGACAGTCGCCTTGCGGCCACACCGGCGGCACCGGCCCTGCACCACGGCGGTCGCCCGAGCACCGAGCGGCATCGGGCCGCCGCCCGTGCGGGCGAAGCCACAGGTCGAGCACGCCAACCGGGACGACGTCGCGACGGCTGGTGCGCCGCAGCGGGGACAGCGCACCAGGACCTGCGACGCCCGCAGGTACCGCATCGGTTCCTCACGGTCCCGGAAGCGAGGTAGCACGGTCACGGCTGAATCATGGCGGGCGCCGCAAGGCACGTCACCGGGAATGACGGTGAGGCGTGGTCACCATGACCGTGAGCGCCGACTCCCGTCGGCGCGGTCGAGGACGCCGACGGGCCGTCCGAGCATCGGCACGAGGAGAGATCGGCGGACCAGCGCGACCACCGTCGAGGACTCGGGCACGGAGCTGACGCGGTCGGCCCGTCGTGCACGTGTCCCACTGCGGCGCGACGCGGGCGTGGTGCCGTTCGCCAGCCGGGGCGGCGTCACAGCAGGTCCGCGAGCAACCTCTCGGGTCGGTGCAGGACGTCGTACGTGCACCCGGCGTCCACACCGACCGTGAGCGTCGCCGAGGACCGCTCCGTCACGAGCGTGCCGCCGCGCGCCGCGAGGTTCTCCGCGACGAGGGTCGCGACGTCGGTCCGCGTCGCTCGCCGCGCGACCAGCGCGCGCGTGAGCTCGCCGACGAGCCCGCCCTCGCGCTCCACGCGAGCGTGAGGGCTGCCGGGCAGCCGGAGGTCGAGGTGCACGATCTCGCGGGCGCGCACGTCGACGAGGAACGGCACGACGGTGCGCAGGCCGCCCGTGAGCGGGAAAGCGCCGGCGACGGCCGCGGGGTAGCCCGCCCCGCGCCGGTCCCGGTACTGGACGACGACGGCCGGGCCCGGCTGCGCGACCGGCTCGTCGGCTGAACGACTCAGACCTGAGCGGCATGTGCCCCCTCTGGTGCTCGAGAGGTGGAGCCGAGCGCAGCTCGAGCCGCGTACGTGACAGCCGTGGGTGTGAGAGCCGGTCAGCGGCATGACCGGATGTCGTGGTCACGCCTCCGCTACGTCAGGTCGGGGGGCTCAGGCAGGTTCAACCGTGTGGTGAGGCGACTGATGAGCGCGGTGACGTCCGCCCGTGCGATGCCTACGGGGTGGGTGCGATCGATCGTCTCGACCGGCCGCTCGATGGCGGCCGTCACCATGGCGCCGACCCGCACTCGAACGGCCGGCCGCGCTACGTCGAACCAGTAGAAGATGTTCGCCAGCTTGACCGGCGACCGTGACCACCACTCCGCCCACGAGTCGTCAGCCAGGAGATCGAGCAGCCTGCTGAGCTCGTCGAGATACGCCGTGGGCACGCCGTTGGTCGGTCCTCCTCCGACGACGCGCAACTCATGGGGTTGCTCGGGAGCGCTGGCCCCGCGCCCTTCAGCCGTCACCGGCCACCGCCGCACGCCGGCGCCGGCGCCGGCGCCGAGATCCTGCTCCACCGCCGCCTTCGCTTGGTGGAGCGCATTCGCCAGTGCGGTGCGGTTCCACCCGCGGGCGACGCCGAGTCTGACCAGGCCCGCGTGGAGCATGTCGGATACGAGCCAGCCGGCTTCGGCCGGTGAGGAAGAGTCCCAGTCGCGGTGCATTCGCGCGGTGAGGAGCTCCTGCCCGTCAGGCCTGTCGCAGTGCACGAGGACGGTGATCCCGGCGGCGTCAGGGCGGCTGTTCGGGTACAGTGCGACAGCGATCGATGATGCTGGCCCAGTGAGCCCGGACTGGGACACGGCCTGCTGGTAGTGCTCGGCGGTCAAGGTCACGGCCTCCGCCCTGGCCGGGGCCGCAACGGCAGCCGTCTGGTCGTGTACCCACAGGTGCCGTAGACGAGGCACAGCACGACCTCCTCCGGAGTTGCGGCGCCGTCGCGGGGGCCGCGCGATCCTGCGTCGCGACGAGCGGACGACGTGAACGGCGGCGGGTTCGAGCGAGCGTAGCCCTCGTCAACGAAGGCGTGAGCGAGCACTCGCACCGGCGAGCACGCGTGGAGCCGTCACGGTGCACCAGCTGCATCAGCGCGTCATTCGGGTGCACGACCGTGCGCCTCGCTCCCGAGCCCCCCGTGGCCGATCGGCCGGGCACACAAGAGGCACACCTCTCGGGTAGCGCGGCCCCCTCCTCGCAGGTCCTCGACCGGCTGAGTTCAACGCCACGTCGTGTCCCGTCGCGCGATGTCGCCGATCGCCTCGACCTGGCTGACGTCGAGTCGCGTCGGCAGGCCCTGCAGGTACGCGCGGAGTCGCCGCCGGGCGACCACGACCACTGCTCCGTCCCGTGGCTGCTGCTTCACGGTGAAGCCGCGGCGCGCACCCACCACTGCGATGACGCCCACCACCCCGACGGGGAAGCCGGCGTGCTCGGTCAGCAACCGCGACGCGCGACCGGCCTCGTTGCGGCTGTTGCGGACGTACGGCACCCGCTGGCCGTTGACGATGACGGTGTCGCCGCCGACCCAGACCGAGGCGTGCGGGTCTTTCTTGGCGTTCACGGTGAACACACCCGCCGGACCGATGAGCACGTGGTCGATGTCCGCGTCCCGATGCCCCACGCGCACGGCGTGCAGGACTCGCCACTGCGGACCGAGGGTCGCGATCTGCGCCGCGACCGCCTCCTCGCCGTCGGCGCCGATCCGCCACGCCCGTTCCTCGGTCCTGACGTCGAAGAGGCGCGCGAGGAAGCCCGTGAAGCGGCCCTGCGCGGCTCGTGCGGCGAGGGCCTGCTCGCGGGCGGCCCTACCGGGACGCGCACCGCTGATGTCGGACCACGCAGGAGGAGCTTCGGCCGAGCGCCGCTCGCGCGTTGCCGTCGGCGCCGCACCGAGGTCACCCGACGCGTCGGTGCCGCGCCGAGAAGTCAGGTGGGCGTCGATCGCTGCCTTCAGCAGCGGCAGGTTCGAGAGATCGTCGGAGTGGAACCGGCCCGTCTTCAGGTCGAGGTAACCCAGCGCCGTCCCACCGGCCGTCTCCGCGTACAGCCGCTCGTGCCCGTAGCGGGCCCACCGCCGCACGCTCCAGCTCGTCACCCTGCCCCCGTCGGTCGAGGCGGGCACCTGACGCCGCCATGTGCAGCAGATCGGCAGAAGCTGCCGGCACCTGAACCGCTGCCGGCGATGCCGGCTGGCGAACGATCACGCCTGCGCGGCCGCCTCCTCCTCCGAGCGCAGCACGCAGAAGAGGTTGCCCTCCGGATCCGCGAGCGTCACCCAGCCGGTTCCCGGTCCGTGGATCCCGCGATGGTCCTCGTGCAGCGTCGCCCCGTGCGCGAGCAGCGACCGGACCTCGTCATCGCGGTCCGAGGACCTGGGCCGGAGGTCGAAGTGCACGCGGTTCTTGCCGGGCGTCGGGTCCGGGACCTCGATGAAGAGGATCTGGTGGCCGGTCTGCGGGTCGCGGATGATGCACTCGTCGTCACCCGGGTTGTTGGGGTCGTCCTCGAGGTCCGAGTAGGCGAGCACCACCCGCCACCACTCGGACAGCGCATAGGCGTCGCGGCAGTCGACCGTCGTGTGCGAGACGAAGGCGCTCATGGCAGCACGCTCGCGCGGACGCCGTCTCCGAGCAAGGGCATTCGCTGGGTGACCCAGCCGAGCTGCCCGCAGGAAGCTCCGGGAGGCAGGCACCGGGAGGCAAGCACCGGAAGGCAAGCACCACGGCGTCCTGGACCGGCCGGTGCGTCGGCACCGGCGAACGAGGGACGTCGCCGACGGTCCGGCTGTCAGAGCAGAGCGAGGAACCGAGGTGTGGTCCGGAACGCCCCGACCTGGCCCCGTGCGCTGTCCGGCAGAGGCTGCTTCAGCCGCCGGTAGGTCCGGCTGCCGGACTCGTGGGTGACGACCTGCCACGCCTTGATCGTGAACTCGAAACCGGCCGGTACCTGGGCTCGCCAGCGCCTCAGCACGGCGTCGGACGGCGGTTCGTAGAACGTGTGCTGCACCTCGAGGACGGGGAAACGACGGACGTACGACGCCTGGGAGACCGTCCAGCCGCACAGCCCCACGTGAACACCCACCCGCCTGTCCCACCCGGCTGCAGCGCGGTCGGACCGGTGCCGCGCTCCGCATGATCGGGAGCGCCATGCTGCCGGTCCTGGCAGGCGCGTCTGCGCGGCCCGTCACAGCGGGCGGGGTCGGTAGGCCTCCAGGAGTCGTTCCGTGAGGGCCTCGAACTGCGGGTCGACCACCCGGCGCGCGGGGTCGGCGTCGTGCCACGCGACGATCTCGCGGGCGCCCTGCGCGAAGGGGATGCGGGGCGAGAACTGCGGGACCAGCCGCCGGATCTTCGTGTTGTCGAAGATCGTCGTGTGCGCCTTGTCGCCGAGGATCCCGGCGCCCAGCTCGGGGTCGGCCGCGGCGATCGCCTCGGACGCGACGTGCACGAGCCGCGGCTCGTCGACGCCGGCGGCCCGGGCCATCGCGAGGTGGATCTGGTCCCACGACGGCGCCTCGTCACCGGTGATGTGGAACGCCTCGCCGATCGCCTCCTCGCGCCCCAGCAGCCCGACCAGGCCGACCGCGACGTCGGCGCTGTGCGTGAGGGTCCACCGCGACGTCCCGTCCCCGGGGACGACGACCTCCAGGCCGCGGCGCATCCGGTCGACCACCGTCCAGCCGCCGTCCATCGGGACGAGCGTGGCGTCGTAGGTGTGCGACGGGCGCACGATCGTCATCGGCAGGCCGGTGTCGCGGTACGCGCGGACGAGGAGGTCCTCGCACGCGATCTTGTTCCGCGAGTACTCCCAGAACGGGTTGCGCAGCGGCGTCGACTCGACCACGGGCAGGTGCGTCGGGGGCGTCTGGTAGGCCGAGGCGGAGCTGATGAACACGTACTGCCCGGTCCGGCCCGTGAACAGGTCGAGGTCGGCCTGGACGTGCGCGGGGGTGAACGCCGCGAACTCGACGACGGCGTCGAACTCCTCGTCCCCCAGCGCGGCGCGGACCGACTCCGCGTCGCGGACGTCGGCGTGGAGCACGCGGGCGCCGTCGGGCACCGGACGCGTCGTCGACCGCCCGCGGTTGAGGAGTGTGACCTCGACGCCCTCCGCGACGGCCCGCCGGGCCGCCTCCGTGCTGATGATGCCGGTCCCGCCGATGAACAGGGCGCGCAGTGCCATGTCCGCAGGATACGGACCGGCGTGGCCGCCGCCGGACCGGTGAACCTGCTCGCCCGCCGTCGCCCCGGGCGGGCGACCTGTGGCACGGTGCTGGCCGTGGACCCCCGACCGGAACCCGACCCGAGGTGAGCTGGCACGCCCCGGACGACGCGATCAGGGCGGCGTTCCGGCAGCTGCGGGACGACCTGCGCACCGAGCTGTCCGACCGGGCGGCCGTCACGTCGCCGGAGCCTCCCCGTGGGGCCGGGCCCGAGGGCCGGGACTGGGACCCGGACGACGTCGCGATCACCCCGCGGGCGAGAGGCGCCGCCCGCGTCTGGTGGAGCCAGAGCGCGAGCAACGTCCAGGTCGGCGCGGGAGTCGGCGGCGCCTCCGCGAACTGGCAGCTCCCGCGCGACGACACGGCCGTCGCCGTCGTGCGCCAGGTGGTCGACGCCGCGGTCGCCGGCCGCGTCCAGCCCGGCTGGGGCGAGGTGGACTACGGCGGCCGGCTGGGCGTCGTGCGCGCCGGCTGCTGCCGCGTGTCCCTCCTCGACGGCACCCTCCTCGAGGACCGCAGCCTGGCCGCCCGTCAGCGCGCGCGGGTCTTCCCGGCCGGCCCCGTCGAGTGGGGGCCGTGGTCGGAGCCGTACGTGTAGCGCCACCCGGCGCCCGACGGAGGCGGCGGCACCAGGAGGTCGTCCAGATCGATCTGGGCGAAGCGAGCCGCGCTCAGCTCCTCACGGGCGGTGCGGACGCAGTCCGCCACGGCTGCGCTCCGACGTCGTCACCGTGCCGTCCCGGCGGGAGCGCCGGGTGAGGGAGCCACGCCTTCGGGTCATCGTTCCCCCTCGGTACGCCCGCACGGAGGTTCGGCGCGCACCACAGTGTCCAGGGCGGGTGCCGTCCTCGGCACCACCGATCGAGGGACGCCGCGGACGGCCGGCCCGGCACGCCAGGTCGCGGGGTTCGTGCGAGGTCGCGGGCTCGAACCCGCGTCCTCGCGAACGACCCGCGAGCTGGCCGGTGGAGCCGGTGCGGCCGACCCACGGGCCGCGCCACGTGCACTCCCTCGCTGGACACGTCGACGGGCGTACGGGGCCGACGGGGCCGAGGTGGCGTGCCGCGGCCGCCGTCGCCGGGGCGCGTCCCGGCGTCCACGACGGGCCGAGCCGGGTCGGTCTCGTGCCGTTCCGTATGGTGCCGGCGACGCGGGCACCATGACGCGAGGTCGCGGGCACCGTCCCAGATCGCGGGCTGGAACCCGCGCGCTCGCGCGCAGCCCGCGACCTCGCCGGTGGAGCCGGGTGGGCGGCTCCTCGCAGCCCGGGCGGAGGGACGAGCCCTCCGGGGGGTGCCCCGGACGCGTGGTTCGACCGACGTCGGCGCCCGTTGCTGAAACGGTTCTGCACCTGTCTGTCGGGATCGTCGGACCGTACGTTCGAACGCGCCGCTATGTCCGACCCCCCACCCGGTCGAGGTGACCCCCATGAGATCTGTCGCTCTTCCCCGTGCTCCGCGGTCCACCGCCGCACGGCTCCTGCTGTCCGTCATGACGGTGCTGGCACTGACGCTCGCGCTGCTGACCGCCGCTCCCCCGTCCGCCCAGGCGCACGGGTGGATCTCCGACCCGCCCAGCCGGCAGGACCTCTGCTACACCGGCGCCGTGAAGGACTGCGGCCCCGTCCAGTACGAGCCGTGGAGCGTGGAGGCCCGGAAGGGCTCGATGCTGTGCTCCGGCGGCGGGCGCTTCACCGAGCTCGACTCGACCCGCGCCTGGCCGCGGCAGGCGCTCAAGACCAACCAGACGTTCACCTGGGACATCGTCGCGAACCACTCCACGTCGACGTGGGAGTACTTCGTGGACGGCCGCCTGCACACCACGATCAACGACAACGGGGCGCTGCCGCCCAAGCGGTTCACGCACCAGATCAACAACCTGCCCGAGGGCAACCACACGATCTTCGTCCGGTGGAACATCGCCGACACGGTGAACGCCTTCTACCAGTGCATCGACGCGTACATCACGCCCGGCGGCAACCCGGCGCCGCAGCCGACGACCACGCCGACGCCCCAGCCGACGTCGACGACCCCGGCGCCGCAGCCGGGCACCGGCGCCTGCACCGCCACGGTCCGTGCCGCCAACTCGTGGGGCGGCGGCTTCCAGGGTGAGGTCACCGTGAAGGCGGGCAGCGCGGCGATCAACGGCTGGAAGGTCACCGTGAACGGCGCGACCATCACGCAGGCGTGGAGCTCCACGCTCAGCGGCAGCGACACGCTGGCCAACGCGGGCTGGAACGGCAGGCTCGCCGCCGGCGCCTCGACGACCGCGGGCTTCATCGCCAACGGCAGCGGCAGCGGCCTGACCGCCACCTGCACCGCCAGCTGACCGGTACCGACCGGCACGACGACGACCGGCCGGGGCGACGACGCCCCGGCCGGTCGTGCGCGTGCGGCACGTCGCCCGGCTGCGGCTCCCTTGCCGGTACCTCCGTGCCGCTGCCACCCTGGAGCCCCCGTCCGGCCGGAGGCCACCCATGGGCACGCTGATCTACGCCGCCAACGTCTCCCTCGACGGCTACCTCGAGGACGAGGGCGGCGCCTTCGACTGGTCGGAACCCGACGACGAGGTGCACGCGTTCTGGAACGAGCACGAGCGGGGCATCGGCACGTCGCTCTACGGCCGGCGCATGTACGAGACGATGCGGGTCTGGGAGACCGACGACTGGCTCGCGGACGAGCCCGCCGTCGTCCGGGAGTACGCGGGCATCTGGCGCGACGCCGACAAGGTCGTCTACTCGACGACCCTGCAGGAGGTGACGACGGCGCGGACCCGCATCGAGCGGGCGTTCGACCCCGAGGCGGTGCGACGGCTCAAGGAGGCGTCCGACGCGGACCTGAGCGTCGGCGGCGCGGCGCTCGGGGCCGAGGCGTTCCGGCACGGGCTCGTCGACGAGTGCGTGCTGCTCGTCTACCCGGTGCTCGTGGGCGGCGGCAAGCAGGCGCTGCCGCGGGGCGTGCGGCACGACCTGGAGCTGCTGGACCACCGACGGTTCGGCAACGGCGTGGTCCTCCTGCAGCACGCGGTCCGCAGCGCGGCCTGACGTCCGTGGCGCCCGGGCGGGAGCGTCGCGTCGCGACGAGGTCAGGGCGTGGCGGTGACGAGCCGCATCGCGCCCTGGCCGGACGCGCACGGGTCACCATGGCCAGGTCCCACCACCGACCCCGAGGGGGACGCCACCATGACCACGCCGGCCGACCAGGACGCCTACATCGCCGCCGCGCCCGAGCCGTTCCGGCCTGCGCTCACGGGGCTGCGCGCGATCCTGGCCCGCACCCCTGCCCGACGCGGAGGAGATGGTGGCGTACGACATGCCCGGCTTCCGGATCGGCGGCACGGTCGTCGCGAGCTACGCGGCGTTCAGCAGGCAGTGCGGGCTGTACGTGCTCGCCGACGCCGTCGCCCGGTACGCCGACGAGATCGCGGCCGCCGGCCTGAAGTCCACCAAGACCGGCATCACGTTCACGCCGCGCCGCCCGATCCCCGAGGACCTCGTCGAGCGGCTGGCACGGGCGTCACGGGAGACCGCCGCCGGCTCGTGACGTGGACGCCGGGCGCGCGAGGTCGCGGGGTGCGCGCGAGGTCGCGGGGTATGTCCGAGGTCGTGGGTCGCAGCCCGCGAGGTCGCGAGGTACCCGCGATCTCGCGTTTCGGCGGGGGCCGACCCGGTGGTCGCGCGGGACGTCCGTGGCTCACCGGCCGCGTCCGGGCGGGCAGGTGCCGACCGCGGGTCAGCCCGCCGCCGCGGCGAGCAGGCTCTCGACCTCCGTCTCCAGCAGGAGGCCGGCATCGAGACCCATGCCGGCGAGGGCGCCGGTGATCTCGAGCGAGACGAGGCCGTGGACGCGGGACCACGCGAGCACGGCGAGCCGGAGCGCCGCCGGGGGGAGGTCCCCGGGCGCGCCCATCCCCTGCGCCCAGCGGGTCAGCGCGTCGTCGAGCGGGGTGGCGCCGGCGGGTGCGGACGCCGCGGCGATCTCGCCCAGCGCGACGAGCACGGGAAGCATCCCCACGTTGACCGCGACGACGCCGGCCGGCGGGTCGGGGACGCCCCGCGACCGGTCGGAGAAGAGCATCGTGTACCGGCGGGGGTGCGCCGTCGCCCAGGCGCGGTAGGTGGTGAGCGCGAGCCGCAGGCGCGCGTGCGGACCCTCGTCCGTCGCGCCCCCGACGGCGTCCGCGACGGTCGAGCCGAGGTCCGCGTACGCGTCGACGACGAGCGCCGAGAGCAGTGCCTCGCGCGACGCGAAGTAGCGGTAGAGCGCCGGGGGCGTCATGCCCATGCCCTTGCCGACGGACGCGATCGTCACGTCGTGGGCGCCGCCCGCGTCGAGCAGCTCGAACGCGCGCTGCTTGATCTCGTCGACCGTCTGCTGCCGCAGGCGTTCACGGCGCGGGACGGGCTCATCGGCGGCGGTCGGCGACACATCGGCAGCGTAGTGCCGTTGCATCCGCTACGGCGCGACAGTAGCGTTATGGCGCGTAACCGAACTGAAGCACCGTAGCGACCAGGAGCCGTCATGATCACCACCACCGCCTCCCCCACCGTCGCCGCTCCGCCTCGGCGCGGCCCGGACCGCGTCGGCCGCGCGATCATGGCCCTCAACGCCGTCGCCGCCCTGGCCGCGTTCGCGAGCGGGCTGGTGATCACCGCCGGCGTGACGGACGACCGCCTCATCAGCGAGATGTGGCGGACGCTCGCCTACGTCGTCTTCGCCGGCATCTGGACGCTGCTCGCCGTCGCACCGCGGCGCCACCCGGGCCTGTGGGAGCTCCTGCTCTTCCACAAGGGCGCGGTCTCCGTCTACTCCTTCGCCATGTGGGACCGCCTGGCCGACGCGCCGGAGACGGCGCTCGTCGACCTGGTGGTCACGGTCACCACGGCGATCGCGTACGTCCTGTGCCGCGGCTGGCGCGCGTGGCGGCGACCCACGTCCTGACGTCGTCGGTCCGGACGTGCACCGGGCATGTGAAGCGCTTCGACGACTGCCCGCGGGGGCACGGGCCTGGTGGGATGCCGTGACCGTTGAAGCCCGTCGGAGGGAACTCCCGTGCACGTCCTGCGCAAGGTGCTGACCGCGACCGCGGCGGCTGTCGTCGCCGTCGTCGGCTCGATCGCCGTCACCAGCACGGCGAACGCCGCCGCCGGCTGCAAGGTGGACTACACCGTGGCCGGCCAGTGGCAGGGCGGGTTCCAGGCGGGGGTGCAGGTGACCAACCTGGGCGACCCGGTGACCACCTGGGACCTGCGCTTCTCCTTCGGCGCCGGGCAGACCGTCAGCCACCTGTGGAACGGCACCGTGACGCAGTCGGGTGCGGCCGTCTCGGTCCGCAACGCCGGCTACAACGGGTCGATCCCCACCAACGGGTCGGCGTCGTTCGGCTTCATCGGCACGTCGGCCGGGAGCAACCCCGCGCCGACCGGCTTCACGCTGAACGGCGTCGCCTGCACGGGCAGCCCGGTCACGCCGACGTCCACGCCGTCGACGTCGCCGACGTCCACGCCGACCCAGACGCCGCGGCCCACCCCGACTCCCACGCGGACGCCCACGCCGACGCCGACCCCCACCGGCGGGCCGGTGACCGTCGGCGCGACGCAACTCGTCGCCGACATGGGCGCGGGCTGGAACCTGGGCAACCAGCTCGAGGCGAACATCGACGGCGTCCCGAGCGAGACGGCGTGGGGCAACCCGGTCGTCACGGGCGCGCTCCTCGACCGCGTCAAGGCTGCCGGCTTCCGCACCGTGCGCATCCCCGTGTCGTACCTCGCGAAGATCGGCCCGGCCCCGAGCTACACCGTCGACGCCGCGTGGCTCGCCCGGATCCGGCAGGTCGTGGACCTGGCGTACGACCGCGGGCTGCACGTCGTCATCAACATGCACGGCGACGGGTACAAGAGCGTCGGCGGCGCCTGGCTCATCTGCGACGCCCCGAACCAGGACCAGATCAGGGACAAGTACCGGGCCGTCTGGCAGCAGGTGGCGTCGACGTTCCAGAACTACGGCGGCCGGCTGATCTTCGAGTCGATGAACGAGAACTTCGACGGGCAGTACGGCGCCCCGACGCAGCCGTGCTACTCGAACATCAACGCGTACAACCAGGTCTTCGTCGACACGGTCCGGCGGACCGGTGGCACCAACACCTCGCGGTGGCTGCTCGTGCCGGGCTGGAACACCAACATCGACTACACGACCGGCAGCTACGGCTTCGTCATCCCGACCGACCAGTACCGGTCGACGGCGATCCCCGCGGGCCAGCAGCGCCTCATGATCTCGGCGCACTACTACGACCCGTGGGACTTCACCGGCACGGAGAGCGGCGCGATCACGCAGTGGGGGCCGAACGCGGCCGACCGCGCGCGGACCTCGACGTGGGGCCAGCAGGACTTCATGGACGCGCAGCTGAAGAAGATGCACGACGCGTTCGTCGTCAAGGGCTACCCCGTCTTCATCGGCGAGTACGGCTCGATCGACAAGACGACGTTCGACGCGACGAACAACCGGTACCGCGCCGACTACGCCGGCACCCTCGTCGCGACGGCGAAGAAGTACGGCGCGGCCACCGCCTACTGGGACAACGGGTACAACGGCCAGTACGGGTTCGGGCTGTTCGACCGGCAGACCGCGACGGTGACGCAGCAGGGCATCATCGACGCCATCATGGGCCGCTGACCGCAGCCGACGCGCGCACCGCCCGCTGACGTCCTCCACCCGCGCACCGCCCGTCCGGTGCGCGGGTGGAGGCCGTCCACGCCGGCCGGAGGCAGCGTCACCGAGGCCAGGGCCACCACCGGCGGCGCGGAGCGGGTGCAGGAGCACGCGACGGGTCGGGCAGCGCCGCGCGCACGGCGTCATAGGTGTCCACGAAGCGGCGCAGCTCGTCGTCGTGCTGGTCCCGGTCGAAGACGAACGGTCCTCCCGGGATCCGGATCTCCTCCTCGCCGTCGTCCCACCCGGTGTCCCAGCCGAAGTCGTGCCAGACGACCTCGCGGTCCGTCCGCTCGACGGCGACCGACACCGCCCCGCACGCCAGATCGGCGCACGCCGCGCACACGTACAGAGGGACGCGACCGCCGGTGAGCTCGGACGGCATCTCGCCGAGCAGCTGCAGCGCACGGTCGACTCGCGCGACGGGCCAGTTGTGCACGAGAACCGGGACGTTCTCGCCGACGGGACCGAGCCCGCGGGCGTCGAGCGCGTGGTCCTCGGGGTCCGAGTACGCGAGGAGCTCGCGGAGAGGTCGGCCGTCGACGAACGGCTCCCAGTACGCGAGGCCGAACTTCTCCGAGATCCCCGGCACGAGGGTCAGCCGTCGGGTCACGTCGGATGGTCCCACGCCGGGTGCGGCTCGACCGGCTACCCGGCGTCGCGCTGCTCCAGCCACGTGCGGATGGCGTGGGTCGTCTCCTCGGGCCGCTCCTGCTGGATCCAGTGGCCGCAGTCGAGCTCCACGACCTCGACGTCCGGCACGAACGTCGTGAGGTTCGCGGCCCGCGCGACCGTGTCGCGCGTGCCGTGGATCATCAGCGCGGGCCGGCGAACGACCGGGTCGACGTCGGTTAGGAGGTGCCAGTTGCGGTCGAGGTTCCTGTACCAGTTCAGGCTGCTCGTGAAGCCGGACGTCTCGAAGGCGGCGATGAAGACGGCGAGCTCGTCCTCGCTCATCAGCGGCTCGCCGAGGGGCGCCTCCTGGCGAGCGAGGTCGATCAGCAGCATCCCGGGGCGCGGCCCCGTCCGCGGCTCGTCCTTGCGGTAGAGGTTGCGCAGGAACCGGTGCGTGTCCGCCTCGAGCACGGCGTCCGCGACACCGGGCTGCCGGTTGAGGTGGACGAAGTAGAAGTCGTCGCCGAGCACGTCCGCCATGCCCTCGACCCACGGCCGCTCACCGCGCTCCTGGTACGGCAGGCTCAGGGCGACGACCTTGTCGACCCGGTCCGGGTGCAGCAGGGCGAGCCCCCACACGACCATCGCGCCCCAGTCGTGACCGACGAAGACGGCGTCGTCGTAGCCGTAGTGGTCGAGGAGCCCCACGAGGTCGCCGGTCAGGTGCGCGATGTCGTAGTCGGTGACCTCGGGCGGTCGGGACGAGCCGCCGAACCCCCGCTGGTCC
This sequence comes from Cellulomonas pasadenensis, assembly GCF_047229365.1. Taxonomy (NCBI): domain Bacteria; kingdom Bacillati; phylum Actinomycetota; class Actinomycetes; order Micrococcales; family Cellulomonadaceae; genus Cellulomonas; species Cellulomonas pasadenensis. The sequence goes on from NZ_JBFTEP010000001.1 coordinate 39,521, forward strand.
GGGGCGATCACGTGGTAGCCCGCCGCCACGAGGGCGGGGACCTGGTGGCGCCAGGAGTACGCGAGCTCCGGCCACCCGTGGCACAGGACGACGGGCCTGCCCGCGTTCTCGCGGCCGGCCTCGACCACCTCGAGCACGACACCGTCGACCGGCACGAGGGTGGGCTCGAGGAGGGCCGCGCGGTCGAGGTGGGACGGGGCGGAGGGGCTGGTCGGTGAGGTCATGCCGCCACGGTCGTCCCGGAAGAGGTCATCCGGTGACCGGTTCGTCACCCCGCTTCGACGACGGGCGCCGAACCGGCGGTCGTGCAGCACCGGCGCCCCGCGGTGCTGCACGAGCACCGGGTCGTCGGCCGGGCGGCGGACGATCGGCGCCCGGAGATCGGCGGGACGCGCCCGTCAGCCCGGTGACGCGAGGGCGTCCCTGACCGCGCGCGCGTCGCCGTCGAGGAGCGACCGCTCGCGCTCCACCGTGTCGGGAACGAGGGTCCAGCCGTCCCCCGCGTACCGCGGGATCACGTGCAGGTGCAGGTGGAACACCGTCTGGAACGCGACCTCCCCGTCGCAGACGAGGACGTTGATGCCCTCGCACCGCAGGGTCGAGCGGCGCAGCGCCCGTGCCAGGTCGTGCCCGACCGACCACACGTGCGCACCCGTCGCGCGGTCGAGGTCCTCGAGGCCCACCGCGTGCGTGCGCGGCACGACGAGCAGGTGGCCGCGCGTGACCGGCGCCAGGTCCATGAACGCCACGACGGTGTCGTCCTCGTGGACGACGCTCGCCTCGGCGCGCCCGGCCACGATCGCGCAGAAGATGCAGTCGTGCCCGGCCGGCGTCGCGTCCTGCGTCATGGGCAGCACCCTGCCAGGCCGTCACCCCGGCTGCCGACCGTCGGCAGGCCGCGAGGTCGCGGGAGTCGTGCGAGGTCGCGGGCTCTGACCCACGACCTCGCGGCGGACCCGCGACCTCGCCGCCGCGGCCGCAGGGGCGGGAACGCGTCAGCGGACGACCGGCAGCGCGTCCCGCCGGTTCGCGTAGGTGCGCGGGCGGAGCCGGACGGCGGCGCGCGGGCCGATCGTCAGGCGCAGGCCCAGCGTCGCGAGCACCCTTGCGACGTCGGCGGCGGCGAGCGAGCCGTGCCGCTCCAGCACGAGGTGGACGCGGCCGTGCGCGCGCTCGGCGCGGTGCAGCCCGAGCACGGTCGTCGAGACGGTCGCGTGCCGCGGGAACCGCGCGCGGGCCGCCGCCTCGTCGGCGTGCTCCAGCAGGACGAGCTCCCCGGCGTCGGCCAGCTCGGCGCGCAGCGCGTCGGCGCGCCAGTGCGCGGGGGCGTCCGCACCGCCGGTGACGTGCCGCGACCGGTTCGCCGACGAGACGGCGAGCAGCCCGCCGGGGACGGCGTCCGCGGCCGCCCTGAGGAACGCCTGCGACGGGCAGGCGTCGCCCGGCACGATGACCTGGGTCGTGGTCGTCCCCACGTCCTGCGCCGTGAGCCCGGGCGGGACGTGCGCCGCCGCGAGCCCGCGGAACCCGAACGGGCCGAGCGCGCAGAAGGCGTCGACGACGTCCGCGACCAGGCCGGCCGGCACGTCCCGCGGGAGGGCCGCGAGGTCGAACGCGTCGAGCACCCGTCCCGCCGGCGCGGTCAAGCTGCCCGTCTGGTCGTGAGGGCGGCCCTTGAGGTCGTTCAGCCGCCCGACGCCGTCACCCCGGGCGGTCAGGGCGTAGATGTTCGCGAAGCCGTGCGCGACGGGGCGGCCGTCGGCGAGCAGGCGCGCCGCGTGCGCGACGTCGTCGGGGCGGTCGAAGACGAGACGTGCGTGGTCGACGGGCATGCGGGCCTCCAGGTCTCATGAGGGAGGACCCGCGGGAGGCGCCACGGATACCGCTCAGGCGACGCAGACCACCCCGGTGTTGCCGTCCTGGTCGGCGATCACGGTCAGGGCCGGTGCGTCGCGGTCGTCGACGACCGTGCCTCCGGCGGCGACGACGGCCGCGACCCGCTGCTCGGCCACCTCCGGCGGCACGTAGACCTCCACGTGGAACCGCTGGCGCGCGTCCTCGCCGGCGTCGCCGAACCACAGGTTCGGGACCCGGCCCGTGGCGTCCCGGACCTCGTCGCTCGGCGAGCCGCGGCCCTGCGACGCGGCGTCCCCGGTGAGCAGGGCCGCCCACACCGGGGCGATCGTCCCGGGCTGCGCGGTGTCGAGGCCGAGCTCGACGACGCTGACCGCGGTCGGGTCGGCGACGAGCCCGTGGTCGGCGGCGACCTCGGTGATGCGGGCGGCCACGTCGAGGTCCTGCTGCGTCACCCACTCGACGAGGTGCTCGGTGCCCTCGTCGTCACGGTAGACGGCGTCGTCGCTGGTCAGCCTCAGGTCGACGTACCCCGGCCCGAGGGCCACGCGCGGGTGGTGCCCGGCCGCGTCGCACGCCTCGCCCACCGCGACGACGAAGCGGGCGCCCGCGCCGAAGTCGTCGACCCGGTAGCGGGCGTGCAGGCCCTGCGCCAGCTTGCGCCAGTCGGCCAGGCCGGCCGCCGCGATCTCGTCGCCGAACACCATGTCCATGGTCGGGACCCCGTTCGTGATCCGGTGCAGGACCCGCGCGCGTCGGCCGCCGCGCCGGCACCGGCGGCACGCGGTGACGCCCTCGGTCCGTCGACCGTAGGACCACGCCGGGCCGGGCGTCCAGGGCCGGGCGCTGGCGTGGCCGCCGTGATCGTCTGGCTGAACGGCACCCACGGCGTCGGCAGGACGACGACGAGCGCGCTCGTGCAGCAGCGGGTCCCCGGCTCCCGCGTCCTCGACGCCGAGAAGGTCGGCGAGACGCTCATGGACATCCGGCCCGGGCTGCCGGCGACCGACGACTTCCAGCACTGGGCACCGTGGCGGCCGCTCGTCGTCGACACCGCGCGACGCGTCCTCGAGTACACCGGCGGCACGCTCGTCATGCCGATGACCGTGCTGGTGGAGGCGTACTGGCGCGAGATCAGCGCGGGGCTCGCCGGCCACGGCATCCCCGTCCGGCACGTCGTCCTGCACGCCGAGCCGGCGGCGCTGCGGGCCCGCATCCTCGGCGACACGGTCATGGGCCCCTCCCCGTTCCGCCTCGCGTACGTCGAGCAGTACGCCGAGGCGGCGCGCACCTGGTTGCACGACGCCGCCGAGGTCGTCGACACCACGGACCTGACGCCGCCCCAGGTCGCCGACCGGGTCGTCGGCGCGATCGGCCGGTGAGCCGTCGCACCGTGCGGGCATCCGGAACGGATCCGTCCGGAATGGGCCCTACGGTGCCGGAGGAGGTGGTCGCCATGGACCGGGTCGAGACGGGGTGGCGCGTGGTCGACGGCGTCGCGACGGCGTGGTTCGAGGCGCCGTCGCTGACCGCTGCCGCCGCGCTGGCGGGACGGGTCGTGGAGGTGCTCCCCGACGTCGCCGTCGACGTGCGGGCGACGGGTCTGCGCGTGCGCGTCGACCCGCGGCACGCCGGTGCGCCGGCGGTGGTGCGGGAGCTCGGGCCGGCCGCGGACCCCGCGCCGCTGCAGCAGCTGGGCGTCGTGGTCGAGTCGCCGGACCCGTCGGCGGTGCGGCCGTTCTGGCAGGGCGTGCTCGGCTACGCGCCCGCGCCGGACGGCGGCCTGGTCGATCCGCTGCGGCGCGACCCCGCGCTGCGGATCCGGCAGCACGGCGAGGCACGGCCGCTGCGCAACCGCATCCACCTCGACGTCGTGCGGCCGGCCGCGGCGGTCGAGCAGGCGAGCCCGGGCGCGGCGTCCGGACCGTACGGGGTGCGTCACGCCGACGCGGACGGCAACGAGGTGGACCTGGTCCCGGGCGACGTGCTCGGCGACGGGCCGGGGACGGCGGACTGGCAGACCGTGTTCGGCGCGATGGCGTGCTACCGCACCACCTCACCGGCGCAGCAGCGCGACCTGGCCGCCGCGGCGGCGGCGCTGGCCGACGACGCCGGCTTCCCGCTGCTCGTCGACCTGCGCCCCGGGGTCGTGGTGCTGGACAGCGGCAAGGACCTGTGGGAGGAGGAGGCCCACGGCCTCGCGGTCGACTTCACCGACCTCGCCGGGCACCTCCAGGCCGCCGCCCGCGAGCTGGGCGCGACCGCGGACCCCGGTCTGCCGCGCCTGGTCCAGCTGTTCCTCGACGCCGCCGACGTCGCCGCGGTCCGCGCGTTCTGGATCGCGGCGCTCGGCTACGCCGAGGACCGGCGCGCCGGGCTCACCGACGTCGTCGACCCGCGGCGGCTCGGCCCGGTGCTGGCCTTCCAGGACCTCGACCCGTCCGAGACCGAGCGCCGCCGGCAGCGCAACCGCGTCCACGTCGAGCTCGCCGTGCCGCCGGACGCGGCACCGGGGCGTGTCGCGACGGCGGTCGCGGCCGGTGGCCGGGTCCTCGACGCGGCGGACAGCCGCTGGCGCGTCGCCGACCCGGAGGGCAACGAGCTGGTGGTCGTCGGCGGGCCGTGAGGACACGGGCCGTCCACCGGGTCGGCCCGCCGTCAGATCAGCTCGACGCCGTCCGCCTGCGGTCCGCGGTCGCTCTGCCGGACCTTGAAGCGGACGCGGTCGCCCTCCTCGAGCACCTCGGCGTCGCGGACGACCGACACGTGCACGAACAGGTCCGGGCCGCCGGCGTCCGGGGTGATGAAGCCGAAGCCGCGGTCCGCGTCGTAGCGCGCGACGACACCCTCGCCGCCGCGCACCGGTGCGCCGGACTCGCGCGGGCGGCTCGGCCGGCCGCGGTCGGGCGCCGGTGCGCGCCGGGGGGCCTGCCCGCCCACGAGCCGCACCTCGCGCGCCTGCGGACCGCGGTCGCTGTCCGTGACCTCGAACGTGATGCGGTCGCCCTCGACGAGCTCGGTGACGCCCATCAGCGCGCGGGCGTGCACGAAGACGTCCTCGCCGCCGTCGTCCCGCGTGGCGAACCCGAAGCCCTTGCCCGTGTCGAAGAACGTCACCGTGCCGTCGGCGCCGTCGGACGCGGCCGCCCGGCCGGCGTCGGGACCGAGCGGGAGCAGGTGGTCGGCCTGCGGCCCCTTCTCCCCCGGGACGACGAGGAACGCGACCCGCTGCCCCTCGGTGACCACGCCGCCGCCCACGATGGCGGAGCTGTGCACGAAGATCTCGCCGCCGCCGCCGTCGGGCGTCAGGAAGCCGTAGCCCTTGGTCGGCTCGTACCAGGAGACGGTGCCGAGCACCCCGAGGGCGGCGTCGGCGGGCACGTCGCCCGTGACGCGGACGCGGCGCGCGACCGGGCCGCGGTCACCCTCGCCGACCTCGAACTCGACCTCCTGGCCCTCGCGCAGCACCCGCGGGCCGTCGTCACCGACGATCTCCGACGCGTGGACGAACAGGTCGTCGGCGTCGTCCCCGAGGGCGAGGAAGCCGAAGCCTCGCTCGGCGTCGAACCAGCGGACATGTCCCTGCGGCACGGATGACTCCTCGTGTGAAGCGGCGGTTGCTGCCTCCAGTGTCCCCGACCGGACGCGGGTCGGCGTCCCGTCGCGCGTCCTGCACGCGTCGCGGCCCCGCGTGCCGGTCGTCGCGGGCGGGTCGCGCAGGCCCTACGGTCGACCGGTGTCGTGCTGACACCATGCCGGTCGCGGGGACCATGGCCGTCGCGACCGCACGCGCTGATGGGCCGGCTCCGGCGGGAGCGGATCCTCCGGCTGCTGACCTGTCCTGGTGCCGGGCGGGGCGAGCGCGGGAAGTACAGTCCCCCACGCGGCGCGCGCTCCCCACGCCGACCGGCCGGGCGTCGAGACAGAGGGACACCACAGCATGCGTCGTGCGACCCCCACCGACCCGGCGCCCGACGCGGCGCGCGGCGGACCGGAGGGGTGGTCGCGCCCCGTCTCCGCCGGCGTCGTCTCGGCGCTCGTCGGGTTCACCAGCGCGTTCGTCGTCGTCCTCGCCGGGCTCACGAGCGTGGGCGCCGACCCGGACCAGGCGGCGAGCGGCCTGCTCGCGGTCACCGTCACGATGGGGCTGTCGTGCATCGTGCTCGCGTGGTCGACGCGGATGCCGATCACCTCGGCGTGGTCGACGCCCGGTGCCGCGCTGCTCGCGACGACCGGCGTGGTGGACGGCGGGTGGCCCGCCGCGGTCGGCGCCTTCCTGCTCACCGGGGTGCTCGTCGTGCTGACCGGGCTCGTGCCGCCGCTCGGGGCGCTCGTCGCGCGCATCCCCACCTCGGTCGCCCAGGCGATGCTCGCCGGCGTGCTGCTCCAGCTGTGCCTCGGGCCGGTGACCGGGCTGGCGGCGAACCCGCTCGCGGTCGCGCCGGTCGTCGTCGTGTGGCTGCTGGCGCTCCGCTTCCTGCCCCGCTGGGCGGCACCGCTCGCGTTCGTGACGGCGGCGGTCGTCGTCGGCGTCCACGTCGCCGCCTCCGGGACGTCGGTCGACGGCGCCGCCCTCGTGCCGCGCGTCGCGCTGACCGCGCCGGTGCTCACGCTCGGCGGCGTGGTCGGCATCGCGCTGCCGCTCTACCTGGTGACGATGGCGTCGCAGAACGTCCCGGGCGTCGCCGTGATGAAGGGCCTCGGGTACGAGGTGCCGTGGCGCCGGTCGATGCTGGTCACCGGCGCCGCCACGATGCTGAGCGCGCCGGCCGGCGGCCACGCCGTCAACCTCGCCGCGATCAGCGCCGCGCTCGCGGCCGGCCCGGAGGCGGGCGAGGACCGGGACCGACGCTGGGCCGCGAGCGTGACCGCGGGCGGCGTCCTCGTCGTGCTCGGCATCGGTTCCGCCGCGTTCGCCGCCCTCGTGTCGCTGGCACCCGCCGGGGTCGTCGCCGCCGTCGCCGGGCTGGCCCTGCTCGGCACGCTGGCGTCGTCCCTGCGGGCGGCGCTGGCGGAGCCGGACGAGCAGGTCGCGGCCGTCGTCGTGTTCGTCACCGCCGCGTCGGGCATCGCCATCGCGGGCGTCAACGCCGCCTTCTGGGCGCTGCTCGCGGGGCTGGTCGTGCGGGCGGTGCTGGGGGTGCGGCGTCCGGCGGGCGACCGGTCGGCCGCGACGGCGGACGGGCGTGCGCCACGGGTCCCGTAGACCCGGCGCCGTCGCGACGCGCTACCGGCGCGGGTAGCGCGCGTGCAGGTCGCCGTCGACCAGGCGCCGGTGGAAGTCGTTCATGCGGGCCGCGGCGGGCGCGTGCCGGGCGAGGAGGCCCGCCACGTCCGCCGGGAGGTCCTGCGGGACGTCGCCGTCCGCGCACCGACGCACGTAGGCGTCACGGGCGGCGGGGAAGCCGCTCGCAGGCATGGGCACCCCGCACGACGTGGTGACGAGCCAGTTCACCAGCCGCGTCGCGGCGTAGTCGGCGTCGTGGTCGACGTGGTCGGCGACGAAGTCCCGCTCGGCGTCCGACAGGTCGAACAGCGGCGACGTCGCGAGCCCGAGGTCGACCAGGTAGACGCGCTCGTCGTCGGCCCGCATGTTGGCGAAGTGGCCGTCCATGTGCAGCAGCCCGCGGCTGCGCAGGAACGCGACCGCCTCGAGGAGCCGCCGCTCGAACGTCTCCGGGCACGCCGTGTAGTCGTCCAGCCGGTCGACGAGCGGGTCCGGCAGGTGCTCGAGGAACAGCACGAGGCTCGAGCGCGCAACCGCCAGCTCCTCGAGACGGGTCCGCACGGCCGGGTCGCCGCCGAACTGTGCGACCACCGCCTCCACGTCCCGGTGCTCGGCCGCGACGGGTGGACGCCCGGGGAGCACCCGCCAGTGGTGCAGCAGCGCGAACGACTCCGTCTCGCCGGCGAGGAGGCCCCCGGTCACGAGCCGGTTCGCGGCGAGCTCGCGCCACGCCCCGAAGCCCGGGCCGGCGAGCGGGTGCATGCCGTACTGGCAGGTGAGCGGCAGGCCGAACAGGTCCGCCGTGCTGCGCGGGTGCGCCAGCTCCCGGTCGGTGACCGGGACACGCTTCGCGAACACCGCGACGCCGTCGAGGTCGAGCACCGACGCGCCGCCGCCCACGCCGACGGCGCCGGCCGGGGCCGTGCGGAGCATCGACGCGAGGTCGTCGTCGCTGCGCGCGGCGAGCGCGGCCGACACCAGCTCGTGGCGGGCACGTCGGACGGCGAGCACCACGCCATCCTGCCGGTCGTCGCAGGGTCGCGACAGCATCGCCGGCGCCGCGACGCTACGTTCAGGCCGTGGACGGCGTGTTCGGGCAGGGCGGTCACGACGTGCGTCTGGACTGGGGCCCCGTGGGTGCCGCGGCGTGCGGGGGCGACGTCGGCGTGGTGGTCGACGTCCTCAGCTTCTCGACGACGGTCACGGTGGCCGTCGAGCGCGGCACGCGCGTGCACCCCTGCCCGTGGGACGACGAGCGCGCCCGCGCCCTCGCGGCCGAGCACGACGCCGTCCTGGCCGTCGGGCGGCTCGAGGCGGTGCGCGACGGTGCCGTCGTCGCCCCCTCGCTGTCGCCGGCCGGGCTCCTCGCCCTCGACCCGGTCGAGCGGCTCGTCCTGCCGTCACCCAACGGGTCGGCGTTGGCGGCCGCGCTGACCCTGGCGGGCTCCACCGTGGTCGCCGGGTGCCTGCGCAACGCCCACGCGGTCGCGACGTGGGTGGCCGGCGCGCTGGACGACGGCCGGACCGTCACCGTGGTGGCGGCCGGGGAGCGCTGGACCGGGGACCGGTCCCTGCGCCCGGCGCTGGAGGACCACCTGGGGGCGGGCGCGGTGCTGTCGCACCTCGTGTCGGCCGGCCACGGCGACCGCCTCAGCCCCGAGGCGTGGGCGGCGGCCGCGCTGTTCGACGCGTCGGCGGGGCGTCTGCGCCGGGTGCTGCACGACTGCGTCGGAGGCCAGGAGCTCGCCGGCCGGGGGTTCGCCGCCGACGTCGACGTGGCGGCGGACCTGGACGCGTCCACCGCCGTGCCGCTCCTGGTCGACGGCGCGTTCGTCGACGGCGCGCGGACCTGACCACGGCGGCCGGCTCCAGGATCGTCCCGTGGACGTCGTCGAGGAGATCGCCGACGAGCGCCGCGCCCTGGTCGACCAGGTCGCCGCCCTGACCACCGAGCAGCGGGCCACCCGGAGCCTGCGCCCGGCGTGGAGCGTCCACGACGTCGTCGCGCACCTGGTGAAGCCCTTCGAGGTGAGCACCCCGCGGCTCGCGCGCGCGGTGCTGCCGGCGGGCGACAGCGCCGACCGGGCGAGCGACCGGGTGACCCGGCGGCCGGCGCAGCGGCCCTTCGACGGCCGCTAGCCCGCGGCAGGGACGCTGTGCAGAGCGCGCGGACGCAGCTCCACGTCGAGCACCAGCAGCTCGGCGGCGTCCTCGCCGTACGGGCCCTGCCGCAGCGTCCGCCCGTCCCGGCCGACGGCGAGGGACGCACCGATGCACCGCCAGCCGTCCCACTCCCCGCCGACGACCGGCCCCACGTTGCTGACGCCGACCACCGGCATGTCGTGCGCGGTGGCGAGCTCGCGGTACGGCGCCTCCCACTCCGCGCCGTAGGGGTCGGACGTGTTGTCGTGCCCCGGCGGCACCGCCCACGCCGACGGGGAGAGCAGGATCTCCGCCCCCATGAGCCCCAGCGCGTGCCCCAGGCCCGTCGTGGCTGCCGAGTTGTCCGCGCAGATGTCGAGCCCGACGCGGCCGATCGGGGTGTCGGCGACCGCGAGCGAGCCGCCCGTCGTGTAGAGCGCGCGGGCGAAGTCGAGCTCGTGGATCTTGCGGTGCCGCAGCAGCAGCTCGCCGGACGCCGAGATCAGCACCGCGGCGTTGTGGACGCGGTCGCCCGCGCGCTCCGTGAGCCCGGCCGCGACCAGGACGCCGTGCTCGCGGGCCGCGGCGGCGAGGGCGTCGACGCGCGGCCCGGGGATCGGCTCGGCGAGCGTCGCCGCGCTGGCGTGCGTCCAGCCGAGGTCGAGGCACTCGGGGAGCACCACGACGTCGCACCCCGCGAGCGCGGCCGCACCGATGGCGGCGCGGGCGCGGGCGAGGTTCTCCTCCGGCCGTCCCGGGACGACGAGGAGCTGCGCCATCCCGACGCGGATCGTGCGGCTCACGTGCGTCCCTCCGTCCGCCGCCGGACGAGCGGCCCCGTCTTCCTACCACCTGGGAGGCGCCCGTCGGCGCGCGAAGGGGCTACCGCGGCTCCGCCGCACCGCCGGGTTCCGTGCCGAGGGACGGCATCGCCTCGAGGAGCGTCCGGTGGATGTACGCCAGGCCCGGGTCGGACCACTCCGTCGGGGCGTCGGCGTCGTCGGCCGCGGACCAGTCCCGGTCCGGCGCCTCGCCGTGCCGGTAGACCCACCACAGGTTCCCCCACGGGTCGGTCATCCGGGAGAGGACCGTGCCGAAGAAGTCGGTCGGCCGGGTGACGACCCGGGCGCCGCGCTCCACGGCCCGCGCGAGGGTCGCCTCGACGTCGTCGACGTCGACCTGGGTCAGCTGCGGCAGGAACGGCCAGCCGGGCTTGCGCTCCCCGAACATCAGGGTCGTGCCCCCGATCTCGAGCTCGGCGTGGAGCAGCAGGCCGTCCACGTCGACGGTGCGGGCGTCGAGGTGCTCCTCGCCGCCGAACACCTCCCGCAGGAAGGTGATCAGCCCGTCGGCGTCGCGGGCGACGAAGAACGGGTTCAGGGTCGAGAACCCGTCCGGGGTCGGGATGGCGTTCGTCGTGGTCATGGCCGTGCCTCCTTCGGGCGGGACGGTGGACGAGGTGCGGTGGGTCGGTGGTGCGCAGCCAGCGTCGTGCCGGTAGCGGTCAGCTCCTGACCTCGACCGGCGCCCGAGTTCGCGCGGGACCGCGTCGGTCCGTCGCAGCACCGCGAGGTGGCGCCGGCCGGGCGACCGACGAGGCGGACCGGGATACTCCCGGCATGGCCGATCTCGTCGTCGTCAGCGGTCCGCCCGGTGCCGGCAAGTCGACCGTCGCCGCCCTGCTCGTGGATCGCTTCGAGCCGTCGGCGCTCGTCACCGGCGACACGTTCTTCGCCTTCCTCGCCCGCGGTGCCCGGCCGCCGTGGCTGCCGGAGGCGCACGCGCAGAACGCGGTCGTGACGGAGGCGGCCGCCGCGGCGACCGGCCGCTTCGTCGCGGGTGGTCTGCACGTCGTCTACGACGGCGTCGTCGGGCCGTGGTTCGTCGACCGGCTCGCCGCCGAGGTCCCGGACCTGCACTACGTCGTGCTGCTGCCGCCGCTCGCCACGTGCCTCGAACGGGTGGCGACGCGCACCGGGCACGGGTTCACCGACGCCGACGCGGCGCGCCGCATGCACCGGGAGTTCGTCGCGGCGGACGTCCCGGCGCGCCACCTCGTCACCGACCCGGCCGCCGACGCCCCCGCGGTCGTCGACGAGATCACGGACCGCGTCCGCGCCGGCTCCCTGCGCCTGCGCGGCGACTGAGCGCGCGAGGTCGCCGGTTCGACGGCGAGGTCGCCTGCACCGACCGGCGATCTCGGTGCGGGACCGGCGACCTCGGCGGAGGACGGGACGCTCAGGCCAGCGCCGCGCGGGCGAGCCAGCGGGCGACGTCCGTGAAGGTGTCGCGGTCGACCGGTTCGGCGGAGCGCGCGCCGGCGATCCGCTCGAAGAGGACGCCGTCGAGCGCGGCGACCAGCCAGTCCGCGCGCTGCCGCGGGTCGGGCGCGCCGAGGTCGGACAGGACCTCGGCGACGGCTGCGCGGACCGCGGTGCCGCCCTCGTGCAGCGCGCGTGCGAGCTCCGGGCGGCGCAGCGCCGCGAGGAACAGCTCGTAGCGGCCGAGCTGGCGCGTGCGGTCGGTGGTGGCCCAGCGGTGCAGGACGTCGGCGAGCACGGCGGCGAGCGACGCCTCGTCGCCGGCGCGGAGCAGCGGCGTCATCGCGGCGATCTCGGCCTCGTCCTGGCGCACGAGGTCGTCGAGGCACGCGTCGAGCAGCGCCGCGCGGGTGCGGTGGTAGTAGGACGTCGACCCCGCCGGCAGCCCGGCGGCCTGGTCCACCGCGCGGTGGGTGAGCCCGCGCGCCCCCTCGGCGGCGAGGACCTCGAGCGCGTGGCGGGCGACGAGGCGGCGGCGGTCGGTGTCCACGCGGCGACTCTACCGACGTAGAGTTGCGCGCGGATCCTCTACGTTTGTAGAGTCCGGCGCATGACGCCTTCGGGAACACGCTCCGCCGCCGTCGTCGGCGCGGGCATCGCCGGCCTCGCCACCGCGGTCGCGCTGCGGCGCACGGGCTGGTCGGTCACGGTCCACGAGCAGGCCGCGACGCTGCGGGCCCTCGGCGCCGGGCTCGTCCTCGCGCCCAACGCCGTGCACGCGCTCGACGCGCTCGGCCTCGGCGACGCCGTCCGCGCGCGCGCCGTCCCGCTCGCGGGGTCCGCCCTGCGCCGCCCCGACGGCCGGCCCCTGTCGCGGCTCGACGCCGCCCGGCTCGCCGACCGGCACGGCGCCCCCGTGCTGGCGATCGAGCGCGCCGCGCTGCACGCGCTCCTCGCGGACGCGCTCGAGCCCGGCGTCGTCCGGTGCGGGACCCCGGTGGCGGACGTCGCCGCCCTGGCCGGGGAGCACGACCTGGTCGTCGCGGCCGACGGCATGCGTTCGCGGGCCCGCACGGCCGGCTGGCCGGACGCCCCGCCGCCGACGTACGCCGGCTACACCGCCTGGCGCGCGCTGGTGCGGACCGACGTCCCGGTGACGGAGGCGTCCGAGACGTGGGGCCACCGCGAGCGCTTCGGCGTGGTCCCGGTCGGCGTCGGCCTCGTCTACGTCTTCGCGACCGCCACGGTCCCCGCCGACGCGCACGCGCCCGACGGCGCCGCGGAGCTCGCCGAGCTGCGGCGGCGGTTCGGCGGCTGGCACGCGCCGGTCCCCGCGCTGGTCGACGCCGTCGACCCGGCGGCCGTCCTGCGGCACGACGTGCACGCCCTGGCCGGGGTCCCCACGACGTTCCACCGCGGGACCACCGTCCTCGTCGGGGACGCCGCGCACGCCCTCGAGCCCAACCTCGGCCAGGGCGCCGGCCTCGCGCTCGAGGACGCGGTGGTGCTCGCGCACCTGCTCGCCGACGCCCCGGTCGCGCCGGCGCTGGCCCGCTTCACGGCGGTGCGCCGCCCCCGCGCGGCACGGCTGCACGCGATGTCGGCCGCGCTGGGCCGGCTGACGCAGCAGACGGGTCCCGTCGTGGCGTCGGTGCGCGACGCGGCCGTGCGCCTCACTCCCCCGGCGCTCGCGCTGCGCGGGTCGGACCGGACGATGGGCTGGCGGCCGCCCGCGTCGTGAGTCGGGGCGCGTCGCCCGGGCCCCGCCGTCACGCCGTCGGCGGCTCGATCAGGTCCCACGCGCCGCCGTACAGGTCCTCGAACACCGCGACCGTGCCGTACGCCTCGCGCCGCGGCTCCTCGCGGAAGCGGACCCCGTGCCGGAGCATCCGCGCGTGCTGCGCGGCGAAGTCGTCGGTCTCGAGGAAGAACGCGACGTCGTCCCCCGCCTGCCGGCCGACCGGTGCGCCGTCGCCCGCGAGCGCCAGCACCAGCCCCGTGCCGCCGTCCGCCGGACCGACGACGACGCGCCGCCACCCGCCCGCGACGGCCTCGTCCTGGCGGAGCGTGAACCCGAGGGCGTCCACGAAGAACGCGAGCGCCTCGTCGTGGTCGTGGACGAGGAACGTGACGTCACGCAGCCGGATCATCCGGCGAGCGTAGGGGGCCGGTGGCGCGCCGGGGGCGTCAGCCCGCGCGCACCGCCAGCAGGAACTGCCCGCCGCCCGGCTCGACCTGCGCCGCGACCGGCAGGTCGGGCGCGAAGCGGGACAGCCGGTCGACCAGCCAGGTGGCGGCCGCGTCGGCGTCGGCGCGGCTGGGGCAGCGGGCGACGACCTCCCGCCCGCCCTTGCGGCGCAGCCGCTCGACGGTCTCGGCGATGGGCGCGGGGTCGACGACGAACAGCTCCGGCGACCACGGCACGACGGCCTTGACCGCGCCCTTGCGGGTGTTGCAGGCGCGGTGCGCGAGCCGCTCGACGCCGGTCGTCCCCTTCTTGCCCTTGACGATCCCGCCGGAGTCGACGCTGGGGCCGAGGTCGGAGTTCACCGAGGCGTCGGGGTCCACCGGCTCGTCGCAGAGCCAGCAGCGCCAGCCGTCCCGCTCGCCGACGTCGCTCAGGTTGCTCATGCGCGCACGGTAGCCCGTCGGCCGCGGTCGAGCGGGCGAGCCGTTCCTACGGTACAGCCGATGCTGTACCGTCCGTCGGGTGGAGACCGTGACCCTCACGCACAGCGCCGCGCTCGCCCGCCTCGGGCACGCACTGTCGGACGAGACCCGCACCCGGGTCCTGCTCGCGCTGCGGGAGGCGCCCGCGTACCCGTCGGACCTCGCCGACGCCCTCGGTGTCTCCCGCCAGGTCATGTCGAACCACCTCGCGTGCCTGCGCGGGTGCGGGCTCGTCGAGGCGGTCCCCGACGGCCGGCGCACCTGGTACCGGCTCGCCGACCAGCGGCTCGCACCGGCGCTCGGCGGCCTGCTGGCGCTCGTCCTCGACGTGGACCCGTCGTGCTGCACCGACGGGTGCACGTGCGCATGACCGCCGTCCCGCTCCGTCCCGGCCCGCTGCCCGCGCCCCGCCGCGCGCTGCTCGAGCGCCGGATCCGCTGGGTCGTCGCGGCGACGATCACCTACAACGTCGTCGAAGCGGTCGTCGCGATCGGCGCCGGGCGTGCCGCGACGTCGTCGGCGCTGATCGGGTTCGGCCTCGACTCGGTCGTCGAGGTGCTCTCGGCGGCCGCGGTCGCGTGGCAGTTCGCCGGCCGCGACCCGCACGCGCGCGAGCGCACGGCGATGCGCGTCATCGCGTTCTCCTTCTTCGGCCTGGCGGCGTTCGTCACCGTCGACGCCGTCCGCGCGGTGCTCGGTGCCGCCGAGCCCGCGCACTCCACCGTCGGCATCGTCCTGGCCGCCGTGTCGCTGGCCGTGATGCCCGCCCTCTCGTGGTTCGAGCGGCGGACCGGCCGCGAGCTCGGCTCGGCGTCCGCCGTCGCGGACTCCCGCCAGACGCTGATCTGCGCGTACCTGTCGGCGGTGCTGCTGGCCGGCCTGGTGCTGAACAGCACGCTCGGCTGGTGGTGGGCCGACCCGCTCGCGGCCGTCGTCATCGCCGGCTTCGCGGTCCGCGAGGGCGTCGAGGCGTGGCGCGGCGACGCGTGCTGCGCACCGGTCGGTGCGCTGCTGCGGCCCGACGCCGACGACGACGGGTGCGCGGACGGCTGCTGCGGCGACGGGTGATCATGCGTCGTCGCGAACGCCCGGCGCCGCCGCGTCGCACGGCCGCGCCGAAGGCTCGAAACGCGTCGAAGGCGCGTGAAGCGTTGCGGACGCCTGGTGTCCCGAACGCTTCACCCGAGCACCGCGCCGACCACGCCGTGCGGGTGGCCGGGTGACGTCGCGGGGTCGTGCAGCGTTCGTCACGCAGGGCGCGACCAACGCTGCACACCTCGCCCGGATGGCGGTGCGGACGGCCGCTCGCGCCGCGCGGTGGCGCGCGTCGGCGTCGGGGCGTCCGCACGTCAGCCCGTCGGGGGTTCGGCACGCCGGGGCGTCGGGGCGTCGGGGCTTCGGGACGTCGCGGCGTCGGCACGTCAGGATGAGCGGATGGACCTGGCGATCGCGCTGCGGGTGCGCGGCGAGCTGACCGACGCGGAGCTCGAGGCCCTGCACGCCGCGGCGTTCGGGCACCCGGTGACACGCACGCCGTGGCGGCAGCGCCTGGCCGACCGCAGCCTCGCGTGGGTCACCGCGCGCCTCGACGAGCGGCTCGTCGGGTTCGTCAACGTCATCGGCGACGGCGGGGTGCACGCCGTGCTGCTCGACACGTGCGTCGCCGACGACCTGCGAGGACACGGCATCGGGCGTGGCCTGGTCGCCGCCGCGGCCGACGCGGCGCGCGACGCCGGGTGCACGTGGCTGCACGCCGACTACGAGCCGCACCTCGTCGACTTCTACGAGCACGCCTGCGGACTGCGACCGACGGCGGCGGGCCTCCTCCGCCTCACCTGACGCCACCACCGGCCACCCGAACCGGCCGTCGCGCAGCACGCGGACGCCCCCGACCCGCACGACGGCCGCCTCGCCGCCGCCGACGCCCGCCGGCGACGGGCGTCACCGACGACGCGCCGGCGGTGAACCGGCCGTCGTGCAGCATCACGGCCGCCGACCGCTGCACGACGGCCGGTTCGGGCGGCCGGTGGCTACCGTGGGGGCGTGCGCAGGAAGCCCGATACGACGTCCTTCGCGGAGGTGGTGCGGGAGGTGCGGGAGCAGCCGCCCGTCGCCGCGCCCGAGCCGTCGGGCGTCACCGACCCGGACGGCAACCGCTGGCGTCCGGGCACGGGCAGCATCACTCCCGGTCAGGCGCACGCGCTGCTGGAGCAGGGCGCGCGTGCGGCCTGGGACCCGTGCGGCTGCGGGGGCGGCTGCGGGTTCACGTGGTTCGGGCCGCAGGAGACGACACGCCTGATCGCGTCGGGGACGCCGACGGTCCGCAGCACCAAGCGACACCGCGGGAACCTCAGCGTCTGGACGACCGACGACGGCCGGGTCCTCGTCGTGGCGGAGGACGCCGTCCGCTGGGCGGACCTCATGGCGTGAGCGACGCGCGCCCACGGTGAACCGGCCGTCGTGCAGCATCACGGCGACGCGGCGCTGCACGACGGCCGGTTCGACGCGGCGTGTGGGTGGCGGTGCCCGGGTGCCGACGTGGTCGGCGCACCGGCGCGCGTCAGGGCCGTCGGCCGCCGCGCGCCGGCGCGCCGGGCACCACGAGCCCCGCCTCGTAGGCGAGCACCACGAGCTGGGTCCGCGACGTGCAGCCCGTCCGGTGCAGCAGCTCGTGCACGTACGTCTTCGTCGTCGCGAGCGTCAGGCCGAGCGACACGGCGGCCTCCTGGTTCGACAGGCCGCGCGCCACGGCGAGGAGCACGTCCCGTGCGCGCCCGTCGACGGCACCGAGCGCGGCGACGCCGCCCGCCGCCCCGGGCACCGGCCCGGACGACGGCGACGCAGCCGCCGCCGACGACGACGCGACGGACCACCGCCGCCACTGGGACAGCACCAGCGGCGTCACCGCCGGGTCGAGCACGCTGCCGCCCGCGCGCACCCGGTGGACGGCGGCCACGAGCGACGCCGGGTCGGCGTCCTTGAGCAGGAACCCGTCGGCGCCCGCCCGCAGCGCCGCCGTCACGTACTCCTCGTCGTCGAAGGTCGTCAGGACGAGCACGCGGACGTCGGCGAGCGCGGCGTCGGCCCGCAGGCGACGCGTCGCCTCGATGCCGTCGGTGCCGGGCATGCGGACGTCCATGAGGACGACGTGCGGCGACGTGCGCCGCGCGACCTCGACCGCCGCCGCGCCGTCGCTGGCCTCACCGACGGTGACGACGTCCGGCTCGTGGTCGAGGATGAGCCGCAGGCCGAGGCGGATCGTCGGCTGGTCGTCCACGACGACCACGCGCACGTCGTCACCGCTCACGGGACCGGCACCCGGAGGGTCACGGCCCACCCGCCGGCGGCGGTGGGCCCGGCGACGACGTGACCGTCGCACGCGGCCGCCCGCTCGCGCATGTGCACGAGGCCGTGCCCGCCGTCGGGGCCGCGGGTCCCGCCGCGCGCCGGCCCGGGGTCCTCGACGCGCAGCGTGAGCGCGCCGCGCGCGACGGTCAGCGCGACCCGTGCCCGGCCCGCGGCCGAGTGCACCGACACGTTGGTGAGCGCCTCCTGCGCGACGCGCACGACGGCGAGCCCCGTGGCCGGCGGGCAGGGCGGCAGCGCGGCCGGCAGGTCGGCGTCGACGACGAGACCGGCGTCGCGCACCCGGTCGAGCACGCGGGGCAGGTCGGCGAGGTCGGGCAGCGGCGTGCGGGGCGCCCCGGACCCCGGCCCGTCGGCGTCCCGCAGCACGCGGACGACCGAGCGCATGGCCGTCAGCGCCTCCTTGCCGGCGGGCGCGATCCAGCGCACGGCGGCGCGGTACTCCTCGGGGCGGTCCCCGCCGACGCGGTCGGCGGCCTGCGCACGCACGACCATCGCGGTCACGTGGTGCGCGACCACGTCGTGCAGCTCGCGCGCGATCCGGGTGCGCTCGGCACGGACCGCGTCGCGCGTCCGTGCCTCCTGCAGCGCGCGCAGCTCGGCGTTGCTGGCCTCGAGCGAGCGCGCGGTGGCGGACAGCCGCGCGACGACGGACCCGAGCGCCGTCGCCGCCGCCAGCAGCAGGAGCAGCAGCACCGTGCGCGACGGGTCGGGCGGCGGCCACAGCGCCGACGGGGACTGCAGCCGGTACGCGCCGAGCAGCAGGACGCCGAGCGACGCCGCGGCGGCGGCCCCGGCGGGCACGGGCCGGACGGCGCCCCCGCGGGTGGCCGCGTACACGGCGAGCACCACGGGCGCCGCGTGGATCTCCGCCACGAGCGGCGCTCCCCCGGTCAGCGCGACGTAGCCGACCGGGTACAGCGTCGCCGTGAGCCCCAGCGCGACGCCGGGGGCGGACCGGCGGAGCGCGACCGGCACCGCCACCCACAGGCCCGCCCACACGTAGGTGTCGAGCGACCGCGGGTGCCAGTAGCCGGAGCGGACGAGCAGGGCGAGCGCCAGCAGCCACGCGCCGAGCACCGCGAGCGCGACCACACCGTCCCGGGCGGCGTCCCGCGTGGGCACGCCCCGCCCCGCGCCGCCCACCCCGCCCCGCACCGTGGCCGGCGCGGAGCCGTGTCGGCCGTCGGGGGTCGTGAGCATGCCTCGAACCTACGAGCGCCTCCCGTCCCGGGGATCCACCGCTGGGCGGCCGCGCGGGCGGTACCGGTCGTCCCGGGGTCGGACGCCCGCCACCGGACGGTGAGGGCGCGCACCGGGCGGGAAGCGCCCCGGGGGACGACGCCCGCGGCGGTGGCCGCCGCGCACGGTGGACGCATGACGACGACCACCGACCTGCGTCCCCCGCGGACCGGCCACCGCGCGCCCCGACGCGCCGGGCTGGGCGCACTGGCCGTGCTGCTCGCCGGCGCCGCCGGCCTGGCGTACGGGCTCACCGACCTCCCCGGCTCTGCCGCGGACGACCCCGGCCGTGCCGCCGCCGGCGCACCGCCCTCCCCCGCAGAAGCGAGCCGGGAAGGCACGGCGACCGGCCTGCACCCGGAGCTCGAGCGCCGGTTCCTGGCGGCCCAGCGGGCGGCCGCGGCCGACGACGTGCCGCTCACCCTCACGTCGGGACTGCGCACGGCCGCCGAGCAGCAGGAGCTCGTCGACGAGGCCGTCGCCCGGTACGGCGTCCCCGAGGCGTACCGGTGGGTGCTGCCGCCCGAGCACTCCGCGCACGTGCAGGGCCTGGCGGTCGACGTCGGCCCGACCGAGGGTGCGTACTGGCTCCAGCAGCACGGGCCCGACCTCGGCCTCTGCCCCACCTACACCAACGAGGTGTGGCACTTCGAGCTCCTCCCCGAGGGCGCGGCCGCGTGCCCGGAGCCGCGGCCGGACTCGTCCTGGGCGTGGTGAGGCGGCCGCCCCGAGCGTCCGCCGCGGCGTGGCACGCGTCCGTCGTCAGGCGGCGGCCCGCCCGGCCGCGGCGCGGGCGTCCGCCAGGACGAGGTCGACGTTGATCGCCGTGGCGGCGGCCATCCCCTGCGCCGCGGCCGCCATGACCTGCGCCGTGACGTCGCCCGCGTTGCCCGCCACCCAGACCCCCGGCGCGGTCCGGCCCGTGGCGTCGGCGGGCACGCGCGTGCCGCGGACGGCGCCGTGCACCACCTGGTCGACCGGCTCGACGCCGAGACCCAGCAAGAGCTCCGCGTTCGCGCGGAACCGCGGCGCCACGACCAGCGCCTGGCGCGCCACGACCTCCCCGCTCGCCAGCCGGACCCCGGAGAGCGCCCCGTCGGCGACGTCGAGCGCGGCGACCTCGCCCTCGACCACCCGGACGCCGCGCGCGGCGAGCAGCTCGCGCTGCTCCGGTGCCGGCGGCGGACCCGTGTGGGTGAGGAGCACGACGTCGTCGCTCCACTGCCGCCACAGCAGCGCCAGGACCGGACCCTGCGGCCCGGGGCCGAGCACACCGACCGCGCGGTCCCGCACCTCCCAGCCGTGGCAGTACGGGCAGTGCAGGACGCTGCGCCCCCAGAGCTCGGCCACGCCCGGCACGGCGGGGAGCTCGTCGGTCAGGCCCGTCGCCACGAGCAGCCGGCGCGCCCGCACGGTCCGCCCGTCGGTCAGGTCGACGCCGAAGTCGCCCTCCTCGCCGCTCAGCGCGGCGACCCGGCCGTCAACCACCTCGCCCCCGTAGCCCTCGGCCTCGCGCCGGCCCGCCGCCAGGAGGTCTGCGGGCGGAGTGCCCTCGTGCCCGAGCACGTTGTGCACGTGCCCCGCGGGCGCGTTGCGCGGCGTGCCGGCGTCGACCATCAGTACGCGGCGCCGTGCGCGCGCCAGGGCGAGCGCCCCGCTCAGTCCGGCGGCGCCCCCGCCGACCACCACCACGTCGTACCGCTCGTCCGGTGCCATCTCGTGCCGTCCTCTCGTCGCAAGGGGGGAAGGGGCCGCGCACCCTCCGGCGGGAGGGCGCGCGGCCGGGTGCCGTGGGGTCAGGCCGTGGCGCGTGCGGCGTCGTCGATCAGGCGGGCGACGACGTCGGGCCGGGAGACGGTCACCGCGTGCGAGGCGTCCACCTCCACGGCGTGCGACGACGCGCGCTCGGCCATGAAGCGCTGGGCCTCGGCGGGGACGGCCAGGTCCTGGAGCGTGACGAGGGTCCAGGACGGGATCGTCCGCCACGCGGCCTTCGTCGCCTTGTCCGCGAGCGCGTCGCCGATGATCGGCCGCTGGGTGACGGCCATCAGCGCGGCGACGTCCGCCGGCACGTCCGCCGCGAAGACGGGGTGGAACTTCTCCTGCTCGATGTACAGGTCGTCGACTGTCCGGCCGTCCGGGCCGGGGACGGGCACCGGGCGCAGCGCCGAGCCGAGCTCGTTGCCGGGGAAGCGCCCGGCGAGGTCACCCGTGCTCTCCCCCTCCTCGAGCAGGAAGCTCGCGACGTACACCAGGGCCGTCACCCCGGGGTGCCCGTGCGCCGCCTCGCTCATGACGCTGCCGCCGTAGGAGTGCCCGGCGAGGACGATCGGCCCGTCGATGTCGTCGAGGACGGCGCGCAGGAGCTCCGCGTCGCCCTGGAGCGACCGGAGCGGGTTGGCCACCGCCACCACCGGGTAGCCGTGGCGCCGGAGCTCGGCGACCACGCCGTTCCAGCTCGACGAGTCGGCGAAGGCCCCGTGCACGAGCACCACCGTGGGGCGGGCGTCGGTGCGGGGCTCGAGCGTGCTGCTGGTCATCGGTCTGTCCTCTCTGTCGACGGGCGACGCTCTGCCGCCCGGGCCGTGCCGTGCTGCCGTGCTGCCGCTGCAACGCCCGCGGTATGCGATATATTGCATGCAGCGCAGGTACGCTGGCAAGAGTCCTTGTCGCCGGGCACGCTCGGGCCCGGCGACCGCCACCCAGGAGAGGTCCCGCCCGTGCCGATCCCCCCGACCGATCCCGGCGTCGACCGCAGCCTCCTGCGCGACGACGTCTACCGCCGCCTGCGCAACGCGATCGTCGACGGCACGTTCGCCCCCGGTGAGCAGCTGCGGGACCACGAGCTGGCGGCCTGGCTGGGCGTCAGCCGCACGCCGGTCCGCGAGGCGCTGCTGCGCCTCGCGCAGGGCGGGCTCGTCGTGGCCCAGCCGGGCCGGTCGACCGTCGTGAGCCCGCTCGACGTCCGCGGGACCCGGGACGCCCGGGACGTCGTCGCGGCGATGCACGAGCTGGCCGCGCGCGAGGCCGTCCCCGCACTGTCCGACGCGGACGTGACCGCGATGCGCGACGCGAACCGCCGGTTCGCGGCCGCGGTCGCGGCCGACGACGTCGAGGCGGCCCTGCGCGCCGACGACGAGCTGCACGCCGTGCTGGTGCGGCTCGCCGACAACCGCGCGCTCGAGACGGTGCTGGAGCTGTTCACGCCGCTGGTGCGCCGCGCGGAGCGGCTGCGGTTCGGCTCGCAGGACGGCCACGCCTCGGTCACCCAGCACGACGAGCTGATCCGGCTCTGCGCCGCCGGCGACGCCGAGGCGGCGGCCGCCGTCGCCTACGACACCTGGCACAGCCTGCCGAGCGCCGAGGGCTGACGGCCGCCGCCGCCCGGCGTCACGGCGCGATGACGAGCTCCGCGACCAGGTCGCCCGCCATCGTGAAGCGGTAGGCGAGGTCGACGACCCCGCCGGGGAAGTCCCCCTCGAGGCGGTGCGTCGCGACCCAGTGCGTGCCGTCGACGCGCTCGGCGGCGAGGAGCTCGGTCGTGTACCGGTACCCGGTGCCGGCGCGGGAGAGGAACCGGCGGACCTCCTCGGTGCCGCGGTAGGTGGTGCCGTCGTCGACGACCACGGCCGCCGGGGTGAACGCGCGCAGCGCGGCGTCGACGTCCCGGGCCTCGTGCGCGGCGAGGTAGCCGCGGATCGTGGCGGGGAGCTCGGT
This sequence comes from Cellulomonas pasadenensis, assembly GCF_047229365.1. NCBI lineage: Bacteria > Bacillati > Actinomycetota > Actinomycetes > Micrococcales > Cellulomonadaceae > Cellulomonas > Cellulomonas pasadenensis. Next base: position 62,000 of record NZ_JBFTEP010000001.1, read on the forward strand.
GGGCGGGATGCTGGTCGGTGCGGTCATGGGTCGACCGTGCGTGCTCCCGTGCGGGGAGGCGCAAGCGCTGGACCCTCTCCCCGGGGGAGGGTGCACGATGGCGTCGTGCTGGCCATCGGCGAGTTCTCCCGCCTCACCCACCTGAGCGTGCGGACGCTGCGCCGCTACCACGACGCGGGCCTGCTCGAGCCGGCGACGGTCGACGACGCGACCGGCTACCGCTGGTACAGCCCCGACCAGATCCCGACCGCGCAGGTCGTCCACCGGCTGCGCGAGCTCGACGTCCCCCTCGCGGACGTGCGGCGCATCCTGCGCACCTCCGACCCGACCGCGCGTGCCCGCCTCGTGGCGGAGCACCTGGAGCGCCTCGAGCACGAGCTCGCCCGGACGCGCGCCGCCGTCGCGTCGCTCCGCCGGCTGCTGGCGCCCGAGCCGCCGCCGCTGCACGTCGAGCTGCGCACCGTGCCCGCGACCACCGTGGCGGCGGTCGAGGGCGACGTCGCGCACGACGACGTCCTCGCCTGGTACTCCGGCGCGATGGCGGAGCTCGACGCCGTCGTCGACGCCCCCACCGGCGCCCCCGGTGGGCTGTACGACGACGCGCTGTTCGCGCACGGGCACGGGCACGTGCTCGTGCACCGGCCGACGGACCGGCCCGCGCACGTGGGCCGCGTGCACCCGGTGACCCTGCCGGCGGTCGAGCTGGCCGTCGCCACCCACGTCGGCGAGCACGACGACATCCAGGTCACGTACGGGGAGCTCGGCGCGTGGGTGGTCGCCAACGCGCTCACCGTGTCCGGCCCGGTGCGGGAGACGTACGCGGTGGGCCCCCGGGACACCGCGGACCCGGCGGCGTGGCGGACGGAGATCGGCTGGCCCGTCTTCCACGTGTCGCCGCGCTGACACGTCCGCCCGTCGGCGCGCCGACCACCGGCGTGACACCGGCGCCGGCCCGCGCCGGCCCTTGACAACATTCGTTGTCAAGGGCCACGGTGGACACATGCACGACGTCGAGGTCATCGAGGACGCCGACGCGGCCGCGGCCGCGCTCGACCCGGTCCGGGCCCGCCTGCTCACGGAGCTGGCGGTCCCGGCGTCGGCCGCCGGGCTCGCCGCACGGGTCGGCATCGCACGGCAGAAGGTCAACTACCACCTGCGCACGCTCGAGGCGCACGGCCTCGTCCGGCTGGCCGAGGAGCGCCGGCACGGCGGCATCACCGAGCGGGTGCTCGAGGCGTCGGCGGCGTCGTACGTCGTGTCGCCGGCCGCCGTCAGCGCGTCCGCCGCCGACCCCGACGCCACAGCGGACCACCTGTCGGCCCGCTACCTCGTCGCGCTCGCCGGCCGGCTCGTCCGCGAGGTCGGCGCCCTGGCCCGCCGCGCGAGCACGTCCGGAGGCCGCCTGCCGACGCTCACGATCGACACGCGGATCGGCTTCCGGTCCGCCGCCGACCGGGCCGCCTTCGCCGACGACCTCACCGCCGCGGTGCTCGACCTGGCCGCGCGCTACCACCACGACGACGGGCGCCCGCACCGGCTCGTCGTCGCCGCCCACCCCGTCCCCGAGGAGGGACCATGAGCACCGCACCGCACGTCCCGTACCGCCTGGAGTTCAGCGTCGAGGTGCCCGGCACCCCCGAGCAGGTGTGGCAGGCCGTCGCCACCGCCGCCGGCATGAGCGCGTGGTTCCTGCCGACGCAGCTGGAGGAGCGCGAGGGCGGGGCCCTGCACTTCTCCATGGGCCCGGACATGGGCTCCGACGGCCACGTCACGCGGTGGGAGCCGCCGCACCGCCTCGTCTACGAGGAGGACTGGGCCGCGCTCATGGGCGTGGACCCGCAGGCGCTCAGCCCGCTCACGTCGGAGTTCGTCGTCGAGGCGCGCTCGGGCGGCACGTGCGTCGTGCGGGTGACCAGCAGCGGGTTCGGCACCGGCGCCGACTGGGAGCAGGAGTGGTGGGACGGCATGGGCCCCGGGTGGCTGCCGTCGTTCGACGTCCTGCGGCTGTACCTCGCGGACTTCGCCGGCCAGGAGGCGACGCAGATGGAGGTCTCCGCCACTCACCCCGGCGACGCCGCGACGCTGTGGTCGACGCTGCGCGACGCGCTCGGCCTGCACGCGGAGGGCGCGACGGTCGAGGCGCGCGGCGTCGCCGGCACGGTCGTGCGGCTCGGCGAGCGGCACGCGCTGGTCCGGCTCACCGCACCGGTGCCGGGCATGCTCACCGCGTCGGTCTACGCCGAGGACGACGGGAAGGCCGCGGCCGGCGTGCGGGCGTTCCTGTTCTCGCCCGACGCCGCGGACGTGGTGCGGCGCGAGGAGCCGGGCTGGCGCGACTGGCTGCAGGGCCTGTCCGTGCCCGTCTGACGCCGCGCACGGCGGCCGTCCCCGGCGCGCGGGGTGCGGGCGGTCACGACGGCCGCCCGCACCCGCGTCCCCCGGGCCGTCAGGCCGGGGCCCGACCGGACCGCGGCCGGGTCACGACCGCGGCGCCGCCGGCACCCACAGCACGCCGCGCTCCGCGAGGAAGTCGCCCGTGACGGTGAGGACGTGCCCCTTCTCGCTGAGGTCGACGACGGTGACGTCGTCCTCGGTGAGCGCGCCGAGCGGCACGAGACGCCCGTCCTGCCACACGAACGGCTGCGCGACCTCGGCCCCGCCGGCCGTCGTCGCGCCCAGCTGGCCGGCGACCTGCCCGCGCTCGTTGACGTCGCTCGCGAGGCTCCACCCCTCCCCGACCACGCCGAGCGGCACGGGCACGCCGTCCCGCCAGACGACGCCCGTGCCCCGCTGACCGGGCGCCGGCGCGCTGACGCCGACCACGAGCCCCGCGTCGTTGAGCGCGAGGGCGAGGGACGTCTCGTGCCCCGGCAGCACGCCCAGGCGCCGGATCGCACCGTCCCGCCAGAGCGCCGCCTCGCGGAACCAGCCGGTCCGGCCCACGGACCCGGCGACGTGCCCGCGGTCGTTGAGGTCGACCCCCCGCAGCCGGGCGCCCGCGTCCCGCAGCTCCGTGAACCGGCCGCGCGACCAGACGTAGACGAGGTCGGAGTCGTCGGTGTACTCGCTGGCCGCGAGCACCTCACCGCGGTCGTTGAGGTCGAGGAGCGACGCGCTGGTGCGCGCGTCGGGGAACGGCGGAGGCGTCAGGTCGGTGCGGGTGCCCGCCGTCCAGACGAAGGGGTTCTCCGACCACGTCGCCGGCTGCGCGACCGAGCCGCCGACCTGCCCGCGCTCGTTCACCGCCAGCCCGTAGCCGTCCTCGGCGAGGACCGTCGTGGTGCCGCCCCGCCACAGGAACGCGTCGGACGCCTCGCCCGGCGCGGGCTGCACGTAGCCGGTCACGTGCCCCCTGGTCGAGATGTCGGTCGCCGTGGCGGACTGCGCGTCGGGGGTCAGGTCGGTCATGACGCCGCGGTCCCACAGGAACGCGTGCCACCGGCCGTCGGCCGTCTCGGACGTGCCGACGACCTGGCCGCGGTCGTTGACGGCCGTGGGCGTCGTGCGGGCGCCGCCGAGCGTGCCGAGCTCGACCGGGGTCCACCCGGCGGGTCCGCGCGGCTCGGCGTGGGCGGGCGTCGTCGACAGCGCGAGCGCGGCGGCGAGGACACCCGCGGCGAGCGCGGGACGGAGTCGTGCGGTCATGTGGGAACCCCCCGTGGACGTCCGGCACCGCGTCGGTCGCGGTGTCCGGTTCGTCCGTCTTATGGGCACCGCCGCGTCGCGGGCAAGGAGACCACGGGGTGAATGCGCGGCGCCGGCGCTCAGGCGCCCTCGACCGGCAGCCAGAGCTCGACCGTCGCGGTGCGGAAGTCGTCGGCGCGGTCGAGCACCGCGACCACCTCCGGACCGGGCCGCAGCCGCCACGGGTTCGACGGGAACCACTCGGTCGCCGTCGCGGCCCACACCGCCTGCAGGGCGTCCGGGTAGGCGCCCGCGGCGCGGAAGACGGCCCACGAGCCGGCGTCGACGGCGACGACGTCGAGGTCCTCGGGCACCTCGACCGCGTCGCTGACGGCCACGCCGTGCAGGTACGTGAGCTCGCTCCCCTCGCGGCGGTCCGGGTCGAGGTCGGTGCTGACGGCGAGCAGGCCGCGCGGCTCCGTGTCACCGAGGGCGCGCAGCCGCACGTGCTCCTGCGGGTCGAGCGCCGCGACGTGCTGCTGGATCGCGGGGTTGACCCCGTGGTGGACGAGGGGGACGCGGGCGGCGTGGCCCACGAGGCGGAAGGCGGGCGTGGTGACGAGGCGGACGTCCATGGCCGATGCTCCTTCGACGGTCAGGCGGAACCTGAGGCGGGGCTGGGTGCGGAGGGGGCCGCCGTCACGCCGGGCCTGTCCCGGGCTGACGCCGTGCACCGCCCGGAACGCCCGCCCGAAGGCCTCGGCCGAGCCGTACCCGTGGCGCACCGCGACGCCGAGCAGGTCCCCGCCGGCGACGACGTCCGCCGCGGCGAGGGTCATGCGCCGGCGGCGCACGTACTCCGACAGCGGCATGCCCGCCAGCGACGAGAACATCCGGCGCAGGTGGTGCTCGGTGGTGCCCGACCTCGCGGCCAGGCCGGCGACGTCGAGCTCCTGCGCGAGGTCCTCCTCGACGACGTCCACGAGCCGGTTGAGCCAGGCGATCACGGTGCTCCCTCCCGCCGACCACCCTGGTACGCCGGCACGTGCCGGCGCCCGACCGTCCCGGACCGGTCCGGTCAGGACGCCGGGCGGACCGGCACCTCGTCCGCCGGGTCGACCGGCGCCCCGTCCGGCGGACCGCCGCGCAGCCCGGCGCGGACCGTCGCGTGCCGCAGCAGGAACGCCCGCTCGTCGAGACGCTTGCGCCGCAGCCACGCGGTCACCTCGGTGTTGCACTTGCTCGCGTTGCACGACGCGCACGCCGGCACCACGTTGTCGACGGTGTAGCGCCCGCCGCGCGAGATCGGGAGCACGCAGTCGCGCTGCAGGGCGCGGTCGGCGGCGCCGCAGTAGGCGCAGCCGCCCCAGGCGTCGACCAGCGCGGCCCACTCCCGGTCGGTCAGGTCGTTCTCGACCCGCCCGAGCCGCCGCGCCCGCCGGCGCGCGGCGCGCTGACGACGGATCCCGGTGGCCACCCGACCAGCGTAGGAGGCGACGCGGCGGCCGGGCGGGCGCCGCGCCCGTGGGCCACCGGTGCGGGCGGACGACGCCGCCGGTCAGCGCCCGACGTCGACGATCCCGTTCTGGTACGCCCACACGACGGCCTGCAGCCGCGAGCGCACGCCCAGCTTCGGCATGACCCGCGCCAGGTGCGACTTCACCGTCGACACCTCGAGGTACAGCTCGCGGGCGATGTCCTCGTTCGACATGCCCTGCGCCAGCAGCAGGAGGATGTCGAGCTCGCGCGGGGTCAGCAGCTCGCTGGCGCGCGCGGCCGTGACGGGCACGGTCCGGCGGCGCGTGACCACCTCCCGCAGGACGCGCCGGGTCAGGGCGTTCGCGAGCATGCCGTGCCCCGCGGCCACCGAGCGGACCGCCTCGACGAGCGTCGCCGGCTCGGCGTCCTTGAGCAGGAACCCGGACGCGCCCGCCTCGAGCGCGCCGAACAGGTACTCGTCGACGTCGAAGGTCGTCAGCACGAGCACCGGGACCGGGTCGGCGACGTCCGGGCCGCAGAGCGCGCGGGTCGCGGTGATGCCGTCCGTGCCGGGCATGCGGATGTCCATGCACACGACGTCGGGACGCAGGGCGCGCGCGAGCTCGACGGCGGTCGTGCCGTCCGCTGCCTCGCCGACGACCTCGATGCCCGGCTCGGTCGCGAGCATGGTGGACAGGCCGGCGCGCACGAGCGGCTGGTCGTCCGCCACGAGGACGCGCACGGGCGGCGCGGCGGGGTCGGCGTCGCTCATCGGTGCTGCTCCTGGGTCGTCGCGGGTGCGGCGGTGGTGGGGACGGACAGCGCGACCTCCCAGCCGCCGTCGTCGGTCGGCCCGTACCGGAGGGTGGCGCCGGTCAGCTCGGCACGCTCCCGCATGCCGACGAGGCCGTAGCCGGGATCGTGCCGGGCGGGCGTGCCGCCGGGTGCCGGCGCGTCGTTGCGGACGACGACCTCGACCCGGCCGTCGGCGCGCGCGTCCAGGGCGACCTCGCAGCGCGCACCGGTCGCGTGCCGGGCCGCGTTGGCCAGCGCCTCCTGCACGACGCGGTACGCCGCGAGCTGCGCGAGCGGGCCGACCGCGCCGGACGCGGCGAGCTCCGCGACGGGGCCGGCGGTGCGCAGGTCGACGGCCAGCCCCGACGCCCGCGCCCGCGCGACGAGGTCGGAGACGCCCGCGAGCGTCTCCATCCGCACCGGCGCGGCCGGGTCCGACGGGGAGTCGACGTCGCGCAGCAGCACGACGAGGTGCCGCAGGTCGCGCAGCATCGCGGTGCTCTGCTCCCGCACCTGCGCGACGGCCCGCTTGGCGCCGTCCGGGTCGACGTCGATCTGCCGGCCGATCGCCGCCGTCATCACCGCGATGCCGGACAGGTGGTGCGCCGCGATGTCGTGCAGCTCGCGCGCCATCGCAGTCCGCTCCCGCTCGACGGCGACCTGCACGAGCGCGTCCCGGGCCCGACCCTGCGCCTCGACCGTGCGGGCGAGGGCCGCCACCGCGTCCCGTCGTGCCCCCACGACGCTGCCCAGCCCGAGCGGCAGGCCCACGGCCGCCACCCCCTGCAGCGCTCCGGCGACGACGGCCGGCCACCCGCCGTTGCCGACCCCGGTCTCCGCGGCCGCCACGCCCACGGCGACCAGCACGCCGGCCGCCAGCAGCGTGGGCGTCAGCCGGCGGGCGGGTCGCGCGAGCACCGCCCGGTACACCGCGACGACCACCGCCAGGAGCCCGACCCCGACCACCTCGCCGAGGCCCAGCAGCGCGGGGACCAGGGCGGCGGTGACCAGCACCGCGGCGCGCGGGCGCGCACGGGCGACGCCGAGCGTCACCGCCTGCAGGGCCAGCACCAGCACCGCCCACCACCAGGCCGCGGTCCCGGACCCCGGCACGCCGACCGCGGGGGCCTGCCCCGCCCCGGTGGCGATCGTCGACCCCGCGAGCAGAGCGGTCGCGAGCAGCCAGCAGGCCGCCGGTACGACCGAGGTCGTCCGGCGGCCGCGCTGAGCGAGTCGCTCGATCACCGTGGTCACGATAGACGCGCCGCCTCGCGCGCGAGCCCGGTCGTGGCGGCCGGCTGCGGCGACGGCTGACCGTGCACGCCGGGCGTGACGTCCGGCCGGTACCCGAGGTCGCCGCGGCTGCGGACGAGCACGACGACCGCGCCGACGCCGGCCGCGACCAGCAGCGCGCTCTGCACCGTGTCGCGTCCCATGCCCGGGAACACGTCGGCCCACGCGACGGACGCGAAGTTGTTGATGCTGACGTGCAGCAGCATCGACATCGGCAGGCTCTGCCCCGTGCGGTTGAACACCCACGTCATCACGACGCTGAACGTGATGCAGAAGGCGACGAAGGCGACCGGCCGGAACCACGGCACCTCCGGGTACCCGCCCCACGAGGTCAGGAACAACGGCAGGTGCCAGACGCCCCACAGGACCCCGACGACGAGGGCCGCGCCGAGCCCGCCGATCCGGCGCTGCACGCGGGGCAGCGCGAAGTCCCGCCAGCCCGGCTCCTCGGCGAGACCCGTGGTGACCATCTGCATGAGGAGCCCCGGGACGAGCGCCGCGAGCACCGCCGCGGACGGCACCTGCACCTCGCCGCCGGAGAACAGCAACCCGGACAGCACCAGCGCGAGGGGGACGCCGGCGAGGATGCCGACGTACCAGCGCCAGCTCACGCGCCACCGCCACAGCCGGCGCGCCCACGCGCGCAGCCCCGCCCGCCCGTCGGCCACGGCGGTGACGAACAGGGCGGCGCCGATGGGGCCGAGGTACGCGCCGGGGAGCATGCCGAGCAGCTGCCCGCCCTCGTCCCCGGGGAAGCGGAGGTCCCACACGCCGAGGCCGTGCAGCGACAGGACGTACGGGATCCACGCGATCCAGCTGGCGGCGATGGCGAGCACGAAGAACGACAGGACCGGACGGCGGCGGACGACGTCGAGCACGCCGCCGCGCCGCGAGGGTGCGGCTGCCTGAGCAGGGAGGACGCTCATCGGAGTTCCCTTTCGTCGGAGTCGGTGTGACGTGACTCGACGCTAGGAACCGGGGACCTCGCACCGCGCCGTGCGGAGGGTGGGACGTGCGCGCTTGCATCGAAGGGTGGAGGCGCGCGCCGGGTGGCGCGCGCACGGCGTCAGCCGCCGACCGCCGGCGGGTCGACCGGGGCGCCGTCGCCGTGCGGCGGCAGGTCGCCGCGCTCCACCGGGGGGCCGACCACGGGGGCGTCGCTGAACAGGTGGCCGAGCTCGCCCGCGCGCGGCACCCGGACCGCCGCGGCGGCCGCGCGCAGCGTCGCGGGGTCGACGCCCTCGCCCTCGAGCACGACGTGCACGTCGTCGTGCACGAGGGAGCACCGCAGGACCTCGTCGGGCGAGCCGGCCAGCTCGCCGCACGGGACGGCGGTCGGGTCGGGGTACCGGTCCGCCCGGAGCAGCACCGTGTCGAGGGTGTCTCCGTCGGTGCGCGTGTACACGGCCGCCATGCCGTCCCCGCCGGAGACCCCCACGGACTGCGTCGCGAGCCCGAACCCGTCGAGCTCCGTGACGCGCACCAGCTCGGGCGCGATCCCGGCCGGCTCGGCGCGGGCCGCGAGCGCGGCGCGGTCCGCCGGCTCCGTGGACGACGCACCGGCCCCGAGGCCCGCGCACGCGGCCAGCACGAGCACCGGGGCGGAGACGGCGACGGCGGTCCGGGTGCGGGTCACAGGGGCAACCTACGTGCGCGGGACGCCGCTCCGTGGGCGTCCGGCCCGGCGTCGACGGAGCTGCTCGCCGCCAGGGCGTGTCTCCCGGTCGGCCGCCTTCGCCTCGCACGTCAGAGCAGCAGCTTGGCCATGAAGAGGCAGGGAGTGCCGGGCCAGAGGTCGGGGAGCTCCTCGAGGCGGACGAAGCCCTGGTCGCCGTAGAACAGCCGAGTTCGGCGGTAGCCCTCGTCGGGGTCGGCCTCCCCGAGTGTCTTCACGGTGAGCATGCGCGTGCCACGCGAGAGGAGATCGCCTTCGACCTCGGTGAGCAGAGCCTTGCCGACGCCCTGGCGGTGCCAGGCGCGCTTCACGGCCATGAGGTGGATCTCCGCCGTCTCGGGAAAGTGCTGCTCGATGAGCACGACGCCGATCTGCTCACCGGCCGGCGTGATGGCGACGTAGTTCGGGAGCGTGTCGGCGGCGGTGACGTAGGCCTCGGTGGCGTCAGGACGGCCGAACCACTGGGGCAGGTCCTCCAGGATCGTCCGGACCGCGTCCCGGTCGCCGGACGCGTGCCGTTCGATCCGTAGGCGGGGCGACTCCATGCGTGGAGGTTAGGGGACGAGGCTCAGCCCCGGAGCCAGGCCAGGACGACGCCGCCGCGGTAGGTCTGGGCGCGCTCGTCGTGACGGGGCGCGGAACCCGAACCGCGTCCGGCACCGGCAGACACATCGGCGTCCCGCCCTGCCCTGGTCCGATCAGGACGGCCGGTGGCCGCCCTGGTCCGTCGACGGCGTGGTGGACCTGCGCCGGGCCGCGGCCGACGTCCCGAGGAGGGCGGCCGTCACGGCGGCCGCCACCGCGGCGAGCCACGCGGCCGCGGCGGCGTCCGCGGCGCTGTCGTACCCGCTGACGCGCACCACGTCGGGATCGGCGACGGCGAGGTCGACGCGGACGTCGCCACCCACCCGCAGGTCCTCGTCGACGTCCTCGAGCGCGGCGTGGTGCGTCCGGCCGTCGACGGCGAAGGTGACGTCGTACGAGTCGGGACCGCGGAACCGCTCGTCGTGGCGGTCGACCGTCGCGGTGGTGGTCACGTACCCCGCCTCGAACGCGGCACGCTCCGCCGCCGCGTCCCGCCACATGACGGCGCCGACGACCGTGACCAGGGCAGCCACCAGCGCCCACCGGAACGCGCGGCCACCCGGGCCCGTCCACGGCAGGCGCCGCACCGCGTCCTGGGCCCGCTGCTCGGCACGGTGCCGCTCGGCGTCACGCCGCTCCCGACGCCGCGCCGCGTGCTCGTCGCAGAGGACGTCGCGGTACTCGGGCAGGCGCACGTGGCACCCGCACGGTCGTGCGCTGCCCGGCACGACGCGGTGCGGCGCGGCGTCACGCCCCACGCCACCGTCGACACCCATGGCGGCACCCTAGGAGACGCGGCCGTCCGCGGGCCGACGTGCAACGCCGCGTACGATCCCCCGGGCCCGCGATCGCGTCGGCCCTCCCCCACGCAGGACGGACGGCGCATGAGCGCGCACACCCCCACGTCGGTCGCCCCCGCCGACGACTCCCTCCACCGCGCCCGCGCGAGCGGCGCGGCACCGGAGCTGCCGGGGGTGAACCCCGCCGACTTCGCGACGTTCCTGCGGGTCGTCGACCAGGTGGCCGTCCTGCCGCAGGACCACCCGCAGCACGCGTCGGCCCGTCGCGCCGCGTCCGGGCTGTTCAAGGCGGCGAAGAAGCACCGCCGTGGCGAGAAGCGGCGCATCATCGCGGCGGCCGACGCGGCCGTCGTCGCCGCGACCGCGACGGGCAGTCCCGGGCGCATCGACGACGAGACCAACGGCCTGCCGCTGACGTCGGCGACGACGGGCGCGACCGCCGGGACGCTGCTGCGCGCGCGGCCCTGCTACGTCTGCAAGCAGGACTACACGGTGGTCGACGCGTTCTACCACCAGCTCTGCCCGCCGTGCGCGGCGCTGCACCACGCCAAGCGGGACGCCCGCACGGACCTGACCGGCCGGCGCGCGCTGCTCACGGGCGGCCGCGCGAAGATCGGCATGTACATCGCGCTGCGCCTGCTGCGCGACGGCGCGGACCTCACGATCACGACCCGGTTCCCGCGGGACGCGGTCCGCCGGTTCCGCGCGATGCCGGACGCCGAGGAGTGGCTGCACCGCCTGCACGTGGTCGGCATCGACCTGCGCGACCCGTCGCAGGTGGTGGCGCTCGCGGACCACGTCGCGGCGGAGGGGCACCTCGACGTGCTCGTCAACAACGCCGCGCAGACCGTGCGCCGCTCCCCCGGGGCGTACGCGCGGATCGCCGACGCGGAGTCGGCGCCGCTGCCCGCCGACGCGGCGCGGATGATCACGACGTTCGGGCAGACGAGCGACGCGCACCCGCGGGCGCTCGCCGGGTCGGTGAGCGATCTGACGAGCCCGGCGCTCGCGATCGAGCGGGCGGCGCGCGCGGCCGCGGACGAGCTGGTCGCGCAGTCCCTGACGGCGGAGGCGGCGAGCCTCGAGCGGCTCGTCGCCGGCACGTCGGTCGACGCGGGCGGGCTGGTCCCGGACGTCGCCGGGACGAACAGCTGGGTCGCGACCGTGGAGCAGGTCGACCCGATGGAGCTGCTCGAGGTGCAGCTGTGCAACCAGACGGCGCCGTTCCTCCTCATCAGCCGCCTGCGACCGGCTCTGGCCGCGTCGCCGGCGCGCCGGACGTACGTCGTCAACGTCTCCGCCATGGAGGGGGTGTTCGCGCGCGGCTACAAGGGCCCGGGGCACCCGCACACGAACATGAGCAAGGCCGCGCTCAACATGCTGACGCGCACGAGCGCGGCGGAGATGCTCACCGACGGCATCCTCATGACCGCCGTCGACACCGGCTGGATCACCGACGAGCGCCCGCACCCCACCAAGGTGCGCCTCGCCGAGGAGGGCTTCCACGCCCCGCTGGACCTGGTGGACGGCGCCGCGCGCGTGTACGACCCGATCGTGCGCGGCGAGGCGGGCGAGGACCTGTACGGCTGCTTCCTCAAGGACTACGTGCGCGCGGCCTGGTGACGCGCGCGGCTGCTCACCAGTCGGCGCGCCGGGCGGTCTCGCGCATCTCCTCCGGGACGGCGACCGCCCGGCCCGGGTCCGGCGGCCAGTCGGCGACGACGCCGGTCGCCCAGTCCGCCCACTCGGCGACGAGCCGGTAGTAGTCGGTGAGGAACCGCCCGACCAGCATCGTCTGCGCGGCGCGCTCCGGGAACGGCCCCGCGTCGGCCTCGTAGGCACGCGCGGCCGCGAGGTTCTCCTCGTTCTGGGCGCGCGCCCACGCCCGTGCCGCGGTGAGCGTGGCGAGCGCGTCGTCCGTGGTGCCGTGCTCGGCGAAGGTGATCTTGAGCAGCTGCTCGAACTCGAGCACGGGGCCCGCGCCCGGCTCCCGGTGCCAGCGCGCGAGGGCCTCGCGGCCTGCGTCGGTGATGGCGTAGACCGTGCGGGCGCGGCGGCCGGTGCTCTCGGCCGTCGCCTCCGCGAGGCCGTGCGCGACGAGCTTCTTGGGCTCCTCGTAGAGCTTGCTCTGCGCGCGCGGCCACATGCGGCCCACGCTGCGGTCCATCTGCCGGGTCAGCTCGTACGTGCTCCAGGGACGCAGCGCGAGGAGGCTGAGCACGGCGTACGACGTCGTCGACAGGGCCGGAGTGCTTGACATGGTCCTCCCTTCGGGACTATTAAGGAATAGTCCCAAAGGGACTATAGCAAGAGGAGGCGGGACCATGAGCGAGGACGTCACGGTGCGGGGCGCCGAGCGCCTGCGCGTCGCCGAGGGGAACGTCGCCCAGCTGCGGGCGTGGGACGGGCCCGAGGGCGACCACTGGGCCCGCCACGCCGACCAGTACGACGCCGCGCTGCAGGAGTACGACGACCCGTTCCTCGTCGCCGCCGGCCTCACCGCCGCCGACCGGGTGCTCGACGTCGGCTGCGGGGCGGGGCGGACGACGCTCGACGCGGCACGCCGGGCGACGTCCGGCTCGGCGCTGGGTCCTTCTGGGTCGGCGTCCCTGGGTTGGTCAACGCCCCGCTGGCGGTCGCCACGCTCGCGGTCCTGCGCCGCGGCCGCCGCCCGCGCACCGTGCGGTGCGCCGTCAGCGGGCCAGCACGGCGGCGCACATCGCGTCGCCGATCCAGGCGGCGTACTCGTCGTGCGACCAGCCGCGACCCGCGACCAGCAGGTGCCACACCTGGACGCTGTTGAGGGTCCAGATGCGGTCGCGCGCCGCCTCGGCCGTGAGGCCGGGCGCCAGGGCGCCGAGCTCCTCGACGCGCCGGGCGACCATGAGGGTGCCGACGGCCCGCTCGCCGTCGGTGACGCGCACGTGCTCGACGAGGTCGGGGTCGCCGGCGGCCGCGCCGTTCGCGAGCCGCAGCATGAGCGGCCCGACGCGCTCGAGCAGCTGCCGGCCGAGCTCGGCGTAGCCGTGCAGGAACGCCGCCGGGTCGGTGAGGGCGTACAGGCGCCGCACCTCGGGGCGCTCCGCCATCGGCACGGGCTCGTCGTCGCCCGCGAGCGCGACGTCGTAGGCCGCCTTGAGCAGCTGCGGCTTGCCGCTGACGGTGTTGTAGACGGTCTGCGTCGACACCCCGGCGCGCGCGGCGACGGCGGCGACGCTCGTCGCGGCGTACCCCTGCTCGGCGAACAGGTCGGCCGCCGCGGCGAGCACCGCCGCGCGGGTGGCGCGCGCCTGCTCGGCTCGTCCCGACCCGATCCGCCACGCGCGCGCTGACGTGGCGCGACTGGACGCTCGGCGCCACCGCCGCGCTCACCGTGTACTCCACGGGCGTCGCCTGGCAGGCCCAGGCCGTGTCGTACCCGCTGTTCGGGGACGTCGGTGCCGCGGAGTTCGCCGCCTACCACCTGGCGTACGGGGCGGCGATCCCGTGGGTCGTGGTCGTGCCGGGCTTCGTCGGCTTCCTCGCCGCGGCGGCGCTGCCGTGGACGCGCCCGGCCGACGTCCCGCGCCCGCTCGCCGCGGTCGCCGCCGCCGGTGGGCTCGTCTCGATCGGCGTCACCGTGCTCTGGGCGATCCCGATGCACGACCGCCTCGACGCGGCCGGGTTCTCCCCCGACGTGCTCGACAGCCTCCTGCGGGCGAACGCCGTGCGCACCGGCGCGCTCACGGTCGCGGCGGTCGCGCTCGTCGGGGCGCTGCTGCGTCGCCGGGCGGCCTGAGGCGGTCCGGCGGCGACGGCCCGCACACCGCGGCGCACCGCCGCCGTTCGAGATGCTCAGCATGCTGAGCACTGGCACGCTGGGGGCATGGAGACCATGACCGCGGCCGTCGGCCGCCCCGCCACGTCCCGCGACCGGGTCCGTCAGGTCACGGTCCTCGTCGGCGCCGCCGTCGCGATCGTCGGCGCCGCGATCGGCTCCGGCGCGTTCGGCGGCCAGCCGGTCGCGGAGGCCGCCGGCGGCGCCCTGTCCGCCACCGCCACGCCGCTCGCACCGGACGGCCCCGCGTTCTCCATCTGGTCGGTCATCTACACCGGCCTCGCGGTGTTCGCCGTCGTGCAGGCGCTGCCGCGGCAGGCCACCGACCGTCGGCTGCGCGCCGTCGCGTGGTGGGTGCTCGCGTCGATGCTGCTCAACGCGCTGTGGATCGCCGTGGTGCAGGCGGACTCGGTCGGCGGCAGCGTGCTCGTCATCGTGGCCCTGCTGGCCGTGCTCGCGACGACCTACGTGAAGCTCGTCCGGCTGCCGCACACGGGCCGCGCCACGTCGCTCGTCACCGACCTGACCGTCGGGCTGTACACGGGCTGGGTCAGCGTCGCCACGCTCGCCAACACCGCGGCGTTCCTCGCCGACGCCGAGGTCGGCGAGCTCGGCCTCGGCGCGACCGGGTGGTCCGTCGTCGTGCTCGCGGCCGCCGCCGCGCTGTCGGTCGCGTACGCGGTGTTCGGGCGCCGCCGACCGACCGTCGTCGTGCCGATCGGGCTCGCCATGGGCTGGGGCCTGCTGTGGATCGGCCTCGGCCGCTCGAACGGCCCGCTGCTCGACGGGACCGTCGCCACGGCGGCGTTCGTGGCCGCCGGGATCGCGGTGCTCGCCCCCGTCGTCGCGACGGTCACCGCGCGCCGGCGCTGAGGCGGCCGCCCGGTCCGGGCGACGGTCAGCCGGCGGACGCGCCGGCCGCCGCCCCGCCGGCCACCACGGCGGCGACGACCGCCGCCTCGACCGCCTCGACCGCCTTGCGCGCCGCCTCGCCGCCGACGTCGCCCGCGGCGACGGCCTTCGCGCGGGCCCTGAGCTCGCGGTTCGGCACGCCTGTGCCCCGCAGGACCTTCGGCACCGCGTCGACGGCGGACAGCAGCGCGACGAGCGACGCCTCACGCGCGGTGGGCGCGCGTCCCGCGACCAGCACCTCGTGCAGGCCGCGGCGCACCGCGGCCTCGTGCGACGCGTCGACGGCCGGCCACGACGTCGTCGGGAAGATGCCCAACACACGGCCGTGGTCGGCGCGGAGCAGCCCGCGCGCGACGAGCCGCTCGTAGAGGCGCTCGCGCAGGCCCTTGCGGATGTGGTCGAGCACCGCCGTCGGCGACGCTGCGCCGCGGGCCGCCGCGCGGCGCAGCGCCTCGTCGAGGACCTCCTCGCCGAGCGGCGTCGGGTCGACGACCTCGAGGGTCGTGCGGCCGAACAGGCCCGGCGACCTCTGCGCGGCCAGCCGGCCCTCCGTCGCGAGCTCCGCGATGACGGCGCCCGCGACGGCGATGTCACGTCGCGTGCCGTCCAGGACCGCCTTCCCGGTCACGTCGTCGGTCAGCAGCAGCAGGACGTCCTCGGCCACGATCATGAGGTCACCGTAGGAGCCGGCGGTCCCCGCGGGGATCGGTCCAGGGGACGACGCGTGCCGCGGCCGGGGCGCGCCCGCGGCACCCGGCGGGCGGGACGTCGGCTACCTTCTGCGCCGGAGGGCCCGGCGACGGGCCCCGGACGGGAGGACTGCGCGTGCCCCGCTCCCCCGCCGGTGGCGACGCGCTCGTCCTCCTGGTCCTCGACGCCGCATCGGGGGGCGAGGTCGCGGGCACCCTCGACGTGGCCGGCGGCCTGCTCACCCCCGCGCGCCGCACGTGGACCGTCCGCCCGGTCGTCGCGGAACGGCGCGCCTACGTCGACCTCGAGGTGCACCGCACGGGCGTCGACCTCTCGCTCGAGCGCCTCAACGGCTGGCACCGGGCCGTCGTGCCGCTGATCCGCGTGCAGAAGGGCCACGACGCGAGCCAGTCGGCCGAGCTGTTCCGGGCCCTGGCCGCCGTGCTGGAGCGGCACGGCCCGCGCGATCCCGGGCGTGCGATCCCCCGGCTCGCGGCGCAGGGCCGCCACCTGGCCGAGGGCGGAGCGGTGCGGTCCTCGCCGCTGACCGCCCTCCCGCGCGGTGGCGCGTTCGGGTTCCTGGCGACCGACTGGTCGTGAGAGGCCGCCGGCTCCTCGCCGCGTCGCACCACCGCGCCGCGGCGACGGGTCCGCCGCCCCGGCCGTCGGCGACGACGTGGGACGACGGACCCGCGGGCCGTCAGGGGGTGCTCACTCCGTCGGCGGCTCGTCCTCGCCGGACTCCTCGGCGGCGTCCGCCTCCTCCTTCGTGGCGTGCACGGCGCCGTCGGCGTGCTCCGGCGGGCCGTAGACCGTGTAGAGGATCAGCGGGTTCTCGCCCGTGTTGACGAAGTTGTGCTTCTTGCCCGCCGGGACGACGACGAGGTCGCCCTGCGCGACGTTCTTCTCCCGCCCGGAGACGATCGCCTTCCCCGTCCCGGAGACGAACGTGAGGATCTGGTCGATGTCCTCGTGGACCTCCTCGCCGATCTCACCGCCCGGCGGGATCGTCATGACGACGAGCTGCGTGTGCTGCCCGGTCCACAGCACCCGCCGGAAGTCCGCGCTCTGCTCGGCGACGGTCGCGATCGTCCAGTGCTCCATGGGTGTGCTCACCTCTCGGTCGGGGTCGACGTCCTGGTCATCCTGCTGCGCACCGGCCGGATCCGCCTGCGGACACCTCGCCGCACCCGACGGCTACCGGCAGCCGACCCGCTCGGTGTCGAACGTGATGTCGTCCATCCACACGTCGAACCGCTCCGGCGTCGTCCCGCCCTGGTAGAGCTGCCAGCCGACCTTGATCGTGTCCGCGACGGGCAGGACGAAGTCCGTGTCCGCCCCGCCGTGGTCCGTGCCGGTGACCGTCAGGTCGGGCTGCGCGACGCCGTCGAACCACACCGAGACGCGGTCGTCCGGCGCGGACCACTCGAACTCGACGCACTGCCACCGGTCCTCGACGGTCGGCGCGGACTCCTGCCAGCGCGTCCAGTCGCCGGTCGGTCCGCCGTCCGCGCCGACGCCCCAGAACGTCGCGTCCGGGCCGACGGTCGGCGCGAACTGCCCGCCCAGCGGCCGGACGATCTCGGGGCTGCCCGAGCCCGTCACCTCGACGAGCGTGAAGTGCGCCCAGTCCGGCGCGGTCGGGAAGTCGTCGACCTTCAGCCGCAGCCGTCCCCAGAAGCTCTCGCCCGGTGCCGCGAAGTCGTGCACCTGGAGGAACGCCATGCCGTTGTCCTCGGTGTGCACGTGCAGCGCCCTGCCGGTGCGGCCGGCGCGCTCCACCTGCAGCGTGCCGTGGCGGGTGACGACGCCCCAGTCGAGGCTCGACGCGCCGCCGAGCGGCTGCCCCTCGAAGTCCTCGCAGAAGAGCGCGTCGAGGCGGTCGCACGGGCCGCGCTGCCCGTGGTGGCCGGGGCCGCCGGGGTGGCCGAACCGGCCGTCCGGCGACGCCGCCGTCGCGGCCGGCACCGCGGCCAGCACCGACGCGGCCAGCAGGCCCGCCGTGAGAGTCGTCCTGATCCTGTTCATGCGCTGCCCCCTGGGACGTGACGTGACGTGCGAGGCCTCGCAACCTACGCAGCACCGCGGGCGCCGGGAGCGACCTGAAACGATTGGTGGCCAGGCCGGCGGCGCGGACGCCCCCGCACCGTCCCGCCGGAGCGCGCGACCGCCCCGCTACGGTGAGGCGATGGGACCCGACCGGTACGCGGGCCTGGTCCGTCCGCCCTCCGTCCGCCCACCCGTGTCCTCGTCCGTCTGGCGGTGGGACGACGTGGACGTGCACCTGCTGCGCCTCGGCGATCCCGACGCGCGCGTCCGGGTCGTCCTGCTCCACGGTGCGGGCGGCAACGCCGCCGCGCTGCGCCCCGTCGCCGAGCACGTGTCCGCGCTCGGCGTGCACGTCACCGTCCCCGACCTGCCCGGGTACGGGAAGACGCGGGCACGCGACAGCCGTGTCCGGTACGGGCACTGGCAGCGGATGACGGCGGACCTGCTCCGCGCCGAGGACGACGACCGGCCGCTCGTCCTCATGGGCGCCAGCATGGGCGGACTGCTCGCCTACGAGGCGGCGGAGGTGACCGGCCTCGCCGCGGCGGTCGTCGCCACGTGCCTGCTCGACCCGGGGGACGCGGCGGTCCGGGCGCGCCTGACGTGGCACCCGCTCATGGGGCGGGTCGCCGGCCCGGCGCTGCGGCTGCTGGCCGGGCCGCTCGCGTCCGTCCGAGTGCCCGTGCGCTGGGTCGCCGACATGGGGCACGTCGCCAACGACCCGTCCGTGGTCCGCGCCGTCCTGGGCGACCCGCGGGGCGGGGGCGGCCGGGTGCCGCTCGGGTGGATGCGGTCGTTCCTCGAGCTGAGGCTCGCGGTGGAGCCGGAGCGGGCGCGGACGCCGCTGGTCCTGACGCACCCCGCGGAGGACCGCTGGACCCCGGTCGCGCTGAGCCGGCGCTTCCTGGACCGGGTGGCGGCGCCGACCGAGGTCGTGCTGCTGGACCGGTGCGGCCACTTCCCCGTCGAGGAGCCCGGCCTCGGCCAGCTCCTCGCGGCGGTCCGGCGGACCGTTGCCGCCGTCGCGGGGCGGGACGTCGGTGACGGCGGGGACGAAGCGACGGCGGACGCCGCACGCTGACGCGCCGCGGGTGGCGTCAACCCACGGCCCCCGCCTCGATCGCGTCCAGGTCGCGCAGCGCGTAGCGCAGGTGCTCCCACTCCTCCTCGAGGATCGTGCGGACGCAGGACAGCGTCGTCTCCTGCACCTGCGGGGCCCACGGGTTGCGACGCGGCGCGGCGAGCTCCTCGGGGGTGACGCTCGTGAGGAAGTCGCCGACCATCGCGACGCGTCCCGCCCGCACCGCCAGCACGTCGGCGTACGCGGGCGTGCCGGGCGCGAACACCGACGGGTCGTACCCGTCGAGCGCGTACTCGTCGTTCGGCTGCCCGATCGGGTGGTACGGCGCCTCGACCTCGAGGACCGCCCCGCGCAGCCACGTGTCGGTGGCCATGACGAGGTGCCGCAGCGTCTGCGCGAACGACCACTCCCCGCCGACGGAGACGTCCACGGTGCCGGCCGGCATCGCGGCCGCGCGCGCGACGGCGGCGTCCCACGCCGCCTGCAGCGCGGCCCAGGCGGAGCGCAACCCCTCCGGGTCGTCGGCCCGCCGCAGGGCACGGCCGGGGAACCGGCGGTCCAGCTCCGCGTCGACCAGCGGGGCGACGTCGACGCCGTCGACCAGCAGCGTGCCGCCCTCCAGGAGCCACGGGGACTCGATCTCGGCGCCGGCGATGTCGACGCCGCGCATCACGACGCCCGACAGGTCCGCCCCACGGAACCGGGCACCGCGCAGGTCGACGCCGACGAACTCCGCACCGCGCAGGTCGTCCGACCGTCCGAACGTGGTCACGAGGCCTCCTCCGACGAGCGCCCGGCGACGGCCCGGACCCGATGCGGCGACCGTAGACCCGGGCACCGACACCCCGGCACCCCCAGCCGACGGCCCTCGCCGGCGGCTCCCGACCGACCCGGCCGCCGACCCGGCCGTCGCCGGGTCGGCGGCGACGCACCGGCGGCTGTCACCGCGTCCACCGACCGCTCCACCGGGTGAGACACATTGGTCCGATCGGGTGAACGTGCGGTCTCCTGTGGGACGCGACGACGACCCCGCCCCACCCGGGCGGCCCGCTCGGCGCGCGCCCGGCACCGGGCGCCGATCCTCGTCGCCGCCCTGACCGTCGGACGTGGAGAACACCGTGCCCGCACACCGCCTCGCCCCGCGCCCGGCCCGCCGGCCGCGGCTCCCCCGTCGGCTCGCCGCCGTTGCCGCGGCGCTCACCGCCGTCGTCCTGGCGGGCACCTCCGCAGTCGCGGCCGCCCCGCACGACACGACGACGGCCGCCGGGACGACCGCGCCGACGCCCGCACCGACGGGCACCGCCGACCCGACGGCCACCCTCGCACCGCCCGCGGCGCCGGACCCCGCGGCCACCACCGCCGCGCCCCCCACGGCCGCACCCACGGCGTCGTCCCCCGCCGGCCCCGCTACCCTCCCCGACCCCCTCGCCGACCGCTCCCTCGACGGCGCCCCCGACGGCAGCACCGACGCCCCCGGGATCGACGCCACCACCGGCGCCACCACGACCGGCGCCGAGTCCCGCCTCGTCGCGCGCGGCACCACGATGCTCGGCCAGTTCGTGAGCCGCGGCGACCGGCCCAGCACGGAGCAGGCCACGCAGGCCGCCGAGGACCGGCTCGACCGCCGGCTCGACGCCCAGCGGGTGTACGTCCGCTGGGACGAGGACCTGCAGGCGCCGGGCACCACGACCACGGTCCAGCGCGGGCGCGTGCCGATGCTGTCGGTGCTGCCCCGCCGGGGCGACGGGTCGGTGGTGCGCTGGTCGACCATCGCGAGCGGCGGCGTCGACGAGCGCATCCGGTCGCACGCGCGCCAGGTGAAGCAGCTCGGCCCGGCGGTCTACCTGACGCTGCACCACGAGCCCGACCTCGCGGGCTCCGCGTGGGGCACGCCGGCCGAGTACGTCGCCGCGTGGCGCCACTACGTGGAGGTGTTCCGCGACGAGGGCGTCACCACCGTGCTGTGGACGTGGCTGCCGTCGGCGGGCGCCCTGACGAAGCCGAACGGCGACCCGACCGCCAAGGGCTTCTACCCGGGCGACGACGTGGTCGACCGCATCGGGTCCGCGATCTACAACTGGTTCGGCTGCCGCGAGGGCAGCACGACGCAGTGGCGTCCGCTGGAACGGGTCGCGTCGGGGCTGCGGACGTTCGCGGCGAACCACGGCAAGCCCGTGGTGCTCGCCGAGTGGGGCTCCGTCGAGGACCCGGACGACCCCGGACGCCGGGCCCGGTGGCTGCGGGACGCCTTCGCGTACTTCGCCACGTGGACGGACCTCGAGGTCGTCTCCTACTTCGACACCGCCGGCACGTGCGACTGGCGGCTCGGGTCGGGCGCCGCCGCCGACGCGTACCGCGAGCTCGCGGCGGCCCCCGAGCTGCGGCCGCGCCCGTCCGCGTGGCTCGAGGCGTCGCGCACGCAGGGCGCGGGCTCGCTCACGGTCGAGCTCTCGGGCGACCGCAGCGCCGGCGCCCGGTCCGCGACGGGACGCGGCGTGCAGTCGTGGTCGCTCGACCTCGGCGACGGCACGAGGCGCTCCGGCACGGGTCGTCCGCCGGCGTCGCTCACGCACACGTACGGCGTCGGCACGTTCACGCCCACGCTGCGCGTCACGGACTCGGGCGGCCGGACGGCCACCGACGTCCGCACCGTCTCCGTCGCGGCGGCCCCCGTGGTCACCGGCGTGCAGGAGCGGGACGTCACGACGACGGCGGCCGACCTGTACGCGTGGGTCGACACGCGCGGCGTCGCCGGGTCCGTGCGCTTCCAGTGGTTCGCCGGCTCGGCCCGCGTGGGCAGCAGCACGCTCCAGGCCGTCGCGAAGGACGGGCCGCAGGAGATCCGCACGGTCCGCCCGCGCGGCCTGCGGCCCGGCACGGCGTACCGCTGGACCGTCACCGTCACCACGAAGGCGGGCTCCGCGACGCGCGAGGACTCCTGGGTGGCGCCCGGGCCCCCGACGGTCCGCTCCGTCGGGCCGGCGTCGGTCTCCGCGACGTCCGCGGACCTCAAGCTGCGCGTCCACCCGAACGGGGTCGCGACGACCGCCTGGATCGAGTGGGGGCAGTCGGGCACCGGCCGCCGCACGCCGACGCTGTCGCTCGGCGCCGCCGGGTACGAGCGCGGCGAGGAGCAGACCGTGTCCGGCCTGTCGCGCCGCACGACGTACCGCTACCGCGTCGTCGCGGAGAACGCGCACGGTCGCACGGTGGGTCCCGTGCGCACGTTCACCACGGGCGGCTGACCGGGTGCCGGCCGCCCCTTGACGTCCGTCCCACCCGGAGGACGATCGGCAGGATGGACGTCCTCGCGTGGCTGCTCGACTCCGACCCGGCACTGCGCTGGCAGGTGCTGCGGGACCTGACCGACGCCCCCGCCGACGAGGTCGCGCGCGAGCGCGCCCGCGTCGCGCACGAGGGCTGGGGCGCGCAGCTGCTCGCCGCCCAGGACCCCGACGGGCGGTGGAGCGGCGGCACGTTCTTCCCCGAGTGGGTGTCGACCGAGGCGACGCTCCGGCTGCTGCGCGACCTCGGCCTCGACCCGGCGAGCCCCGAGGCGCGGCGCGCCCTCGCGCCCGTGCACGAGGCGGCCCGGTGGGAGTACGACCCGACCCTGCGGTTCTTCGAGGGGGAGGTCGAGCCGTGCATCAACGGCCGCACGGTCGCGATCGGCGCGTACTTCGGGCAGGACGTGCGCGGCGTCGTCGACCGGCTGCTCGGGGAGCAGATGGCGGACGGCGGGTGGAACTGCGAGCAGGAGGACGGGTCGACGCGGGGGTCGTTCGACACGACCATCAACGTCCTCGAGGGCCTGTGGGAGCACGAGCGGTCGGTCGGGCCCGACGCCGCGGTGACCGACGCGCGCGTCCGCGGGGAGGAGTACCTGCTGGACCGCCACCTGTTCCGGCGCCGCTCCGACGGGACGGTCGGCCAGGACCGCTGGCTGCGGCTCGCCTGGCCGAACGGCTGGCGCTACGACGTCGGCCGCGCGCTCGACCACCTGCGCCTGACCCGGCCCGCCCCGGACGAGCGCGCGCAGGAGGCGCTCGACGTCCTCGTCGCCCGCCGGGGGTCGGACGGCCGGTGGGCGCCCGACGTCGCCCACCACGACCGCCTCCTCGTCGACCTCGGCGAGCGCGTCGGCGCGCCGAGCCGGTGGCTGACGCTGCGCGCTCTGCGGGTGCTCCGCTGGGCGGGCGTGCCGGCCGACGGGTCCGCGTGAGGCGCGCGCACCGGGACCGCGCCTCGCCGGGCCCCACCACGGGCCCCGACCTAGCGTGGTCGCCCCCGGCAGCAGGAGGAGCCATGCACGCGTCCATCGCCGACCAGAGCGTCGCGGAGCTCGGCGGGCGGCTCAGCGTCCTGTCCCGGCAGCGCGCGGACCACGTCCACCTCGACCGGCTGCTGCACGACCTCGACGGCGCCACCGGCGAGCGCCAGCAGCAGGTGCTGCTGCGCCTGTACCGCCTGGTGTTCCCCCACGCGTTCGCCGAGGAGTCGGTGCTGTGGCCGCTCATGCGGCGCGTCCTGCCCGACGGTGAGGCCCTCACGCTCGAGGTCGAGCGCGAGCACCAGGAGGTCAACGAGATCGTCACGCGCCTGGAGCGGACGCCCCCGGACGACCCCGCGCGCGGCCCGCTGCTCGACCGGCTCGCCGCCGTGCTGCGCGAGGACGTCCGCGACGAGGAGGACGAGCTGTTCCCCCGGCTGCAGGCCGTCACCGACCGGGGGCAGCTGGTGCGGCTCGGGTTGCTGTGGGAGGTCGTGCGGCGGGTCGCGCCGACCCGCGCGCACCCGGTCGTGGCGCGCCGTCCACCCGGCAACGTCATCTCGGCGCTGCCCCTGTCGGTCGTCGACCGGCTGCGGGACGTCGCCGACGCGGTCGTGCCGTACGCGCCGCAGCGCGTGCGCCCGGCCCTGCGGGCGACGAGCCGGGGCCTGGGGTCGGTCGGGCACCTGGTCGAGCGCGTCCCGTTGCTGCGGATCGGCGAGGACCCGTCGACGCGCGTGGCGGCGTCGGCGGCCTGACGTCGCCGCGGGTGCCCGCCCTGCCGCCGGCACCCGGTCAGGCGTCCCGTGGCCCCCCGCGCCGCCGCCGCAGCCGCCGCTGCTGCGCGACGACGTACTCGCGCGCCCGGCGTTGCCCGCCACGCTCCGCGATGGCCCGCGCGAGCGCGTCCAGCGACCGCTCGACCGCGCCGACGTCGGGCGACCAGCCGCGCCGCTCGCACTCCTCGAGCCACTCGACGACCGCGCGGTGCCCCCGCTGCCCGTTGCACCGCCGGCACGCGGGCACCTCGTTCTCGAGCCACGACGGCCCGCCCCTGGCGCGCGGGACGAGGTGCTCGCGCGTCGGCGGGACCAGGCCGCCGAAGGCGCGCCCGCACCACACGCAGCGCGCGCCGTCCCGCTCGACGGCGAGCCGCAGCCGCTCGGCGCGGTGCGCCTGGCGCGGCTCGCCGGGGGTCATCCGTCGACGCTACGTCGCCCGCCCGGCACCGGCACTGGCACCGGCACCGCGATGGCTCACGCGTGCGCGGCGGCCGGCGCGGGGACGGCGGCCGGCAGGTCCCGCGCGGTCCTGCGGCCCGCCCGCAGCAGGTGCACGGCCAGGCTCATCTCCCACACGAGGACCGGGACGGCGGCGAGGAAGCCGGGCACCGACGCGTGGGGGTACGCGCCGACGAAGATCGCGGTCGACGACGCCAGCACCAGCGGTCCACCGACGAGGCCGGTCGCGGAGATCCACCGCGGCGCGAGGCCCGCACGGCGGACGGCCCAGGCGAGCAGGGCGGTGTTGACGCCGATGGCGAGCCCGGGGCCGGCGAGGAACGTCCAGTCGTGCACCGCGACGAGGGCACGCGCGACCGCGCCGGCACCGGCGGGGTCGAGGCCCGCGGCGATCTCCTGGCGCAGGGTGACGAGGGCGAGCGTGGCGACCATGCCGACGGCGATCATCGCGGCCTCGAGCACGCGTCCGGCGAGGTACCCGGCCGCGGCGGCGGGCGTGGCGCGGCGCAGCAGCGGGTACAGCGCGACGCCGGTGCCGACGACGGCCGCGGCGGTGACCGCCTCGAGGAGCCCGCCGAGCAGGATCTGCCCGTCGGCGCCGGCACCGAGGACGTAGTCCGGGTCGGCGAGCGCCGGCTGGTACAGCGCCAGCGCGGGGATGGACGCCGCGGCGGCGACGAGGAGGAGGACGCCTGCGGAGACGGCGTGCGGCCGGATCGAGGACATGGGTGCTCCCGAGACCGAGGGTGTACGGCGTACACCTGATGCTGAGGAGGCTAGATGTACGGTGTACACCCGTCACGATGTCGGGTGGCCGGAGCGCGGAGGTGACCCGGATGGCCCAGCAGGACGAGCGCGCCGCACGCGCACCCCTCAGCCGCGAGCGCGTGCTGCGCACCGCCGTCGACCTCGCCGACGAGCAGGGCCTCGACGCCGTGAGCATGCGCCGGCTGGCCGAGCGGCTCGGGGTCGTGCCGATGGCCCTCTACAAGCACGTCGCCAACAAGGACCAGCTCCTCGACGGGATGGTCGACCTCGTCGTCGCCGGCATCGCGCCACCCCCCAAGGACGCCGGGTGGAAGGACGCGCTGCGGGCGTGCGTGCTCGCGGCCCGCGAGGCGATGCTGCGGCACCCGTGGGCCCGTCGCGTGCTGGAGGCGCAGGCCGCTCCCACGCCCGTCCTGCTCGCGTACACCGACGCGACGATCGCCGTGCTGCTGCGCGGCGGGCTGTCCGTCGACCTCGTGCACCACGCGATGCACGCGCTCGGCAGCGGTGCGTTCGGCTTCTCGCAGGAGCTGCACCAGCCGGGGCCCGGCCCCGCACCCGCGCCGAGCCCGTCCGTCGCGGCACAGCTCGCGGCGGCGTTCCCGCACGTGGTCGCCGTCGCGACGAGCCGGCCGCACGACGCCGGGTCGGTCGTCGGCGCGGGGTGCGACGACCGGTTCGAGTTCGAGTTCGGGCTGGACCTGCTGCTCGACGGGGTCGAGCGGCTGCACGCGGCGGGCTGGAGCTCGTCCGCGGACGCGGGCTGACGAGGCGACCAGCGGCCACCGCGGCGTCGATACTTTCGGGCGCGACGGGGTCGCCGGGCGTGGTCACGCTCCCGCACGACTCGTTGTGCAGCATCGCGGTGACTTAAACCTTTCGTCACCGTAACGAGGTGTTCACACCGGTCGCGCAGGTCTGCACACTCGCTGCGATATCGATTTCGACGCGGCTGCACGCCCCGACGGGATCGTGTCGGCGCCGCCCGACTCGCCGCCCGCGAGCCGGTGCGCCGCGGCAGACGTCCGTCCCTCCGTCGGCACGAAGGAGTGCACGATGACCGACACTTTCGCCCGCCCCCGCACCCGGTGGCGCCGATCCGGCCCCCTGCGCGCCGTGCTCGGCACCGCCGCCGCCGCCGCGGTGCTGGCCGGCGGGCTCGCCGCGGCCCCCGCCGCGACCGCCATCACCGGGTCCACCTGCTCCGCCGGCTACGTCGGCCTGACGTTCGACGACGGCCCCACCGCCGGGACGACGAACCAGATCATCAGCACGCTGCGCCAGTACGGCGCCACGGCGACCGTCTTCCCGACCGGGCAGAACGCGCAGAACAACGCGTCCCTCATGCAGGCGTACAAGAACGCCGGCCTGCAGATCGGCAACCACAGCTGGGACCACCCGCACCTCGTCCAGCAGTCGCAGTCGCAGGTGCAGTCCCAGCTCTCCCGCACGCAGCAGGCGATCCAGCAGACCGCCGGCGTCACGCCGACCGTCTTCCGGCCGCCGTACGGCGAGTCCAACGGCACCGTCAGCTCGGTCGCGTCGTCCCTCGGTCTGCGCGTCGTCACCTGGGACGTCGACTCCAACGACTGGAACAACGCGAGCGCCGCGTCGATCCGCCAGGCCGCCACGCGCCTGACCAACGGCCAGACGATCCTCATGCACGACTGGCCGTCCGCGACGGTCCAGGCGCTGCCCGGCATCCTCCAGGACCTGCGCTCGCGCAACCTCTGCACCGGGCACATCTCGTCGAGCACCGGCCGGGTCGTCGCCCCCGCCGGCGGCGGCACCACCACGCCGCCCCCGACCACACCCCCGCCCACCAACGGCGGTGGCGGCAGCTGCACAGCGACGGCCACGAAGACGCAGGAGTGGGGCGACCGCTTCAACGTCACCTACAACGTCTCCGCGCCGGGCAACTGGAGCGTCACGGTGTACCCGAACTCCGGCCAGTCGATCCAGAGCGCCTGGGGCGCCACCCGCAACGGCACCACCTTCACCGGCAGCGGCAGCTCGTCGTTCGGCGTCACCTACTACAAGGGCAGCCAGAACCTGAGCTGGACGCCGACGGGCGTCTGCTCGCCCCGCTGACCCGCCCGTCGGCCGACGCCCCCGCAGACCGGGCGCCGGGACGGGGCGCGCACGGCCGCCCCCGTCCCGGCTCCCCTCCACCGGTCCCCACCACCGGTCACCCGACATGCAGATCCGCACCACCTACGCACTAAGGAGTGCACACGCATGAGCACGACACTCACCGCGCCCCGGGCGCGCACCCGACGGCCCCTGCGCGCGGTCCTCGCCGGCGCCGCCGCCACCGCCCTCGTGGCCGCGGGCCTCGCCGCCTCGGCCACCCCGGCCGCCGCCCAGACGATCAACACCAACGGGGAGGGCACCCACAACGGGTTCTTCTACTCGTACTGGAAGGACCGCGGGAACGTCTCGATGACCCTCGGCAGCGCCGGGAACTACAGCACGTCGTGGAACAGCATCAACAACTGGGTCGGCGGCAAGGGCTGGAACCCCGGCGGTCGCAAGACCGTGTCGTACTCCGGCACGTTCAACCCCGGCGGCAACTCCTACCTGACCCTCTACGGGTGGACCCGCGGCCCGCTCGTCGAGTACTACATCGTCGAGAACTGGGGCACCTACCGCCCGACCGGCACGTTCATGGGCACCGTCACCTCGGACGGCGGCACCTACGACATCTACCGCACGCAGCGCGTCAACCAGCCGTCGATCGACGGGACGCAGACCTTCTACCAGTACTGGTCGGTCCGTCAGCAGAAGCGCACGGGCGGCACCATCACCACCGGCAACCACTTCGACGCGTGGGCCCGGGCCGGCATGAACCTCGGCAGCCACTACTACATGATCATGGCGACCGAGGGGTACCAGTCCTCCGGCTCGTCGAACATCACGGTGTGGGAGGGCACGTCGTCCGGCGGCGGCGGCAACACCGGCGGTGGCGGCAACACCGGCGGCGGCGGTGGCGGCAACACCGGCGGCGGCTGCACCGCGACCGCCACGAAGACGCAGGAGTGGGGCGACCGCTTCAACGTCACCTACAACGTCTCCGCGCCCGGCAACTGGAGCGTCACGGTGTACCCGAACTCCGGCCAGTCGATCCAGAGCGCCTGGGGCGCCACCCGCAACGGCAACACCTTCACCGGCAGCGGCAGCTCGTCGTTCGGCGTCACCTACTACAAGGGCAGCCAGAACCTGAACTGGACGCCGACGGGCATCTGCTCTCCCCGCTGACGCCCCGACACGGGCCGCCGGTCGCCCCCCTCACTCGCACCGGCAGCCCGCCCCTCCCGACCGCCCGGTCCGCACCTCCTCGCGGACCGGGCGGTCGCACGTCCCGCCCACGCCGGCCGCCCGACCCCGCCACCCGCTCGCCGACCTCGTCAGATGCAGGCCGACCTCGTCAGGGTTTCCTGACGAGGTCGGCGCAGACGTGACGAGGTCGCGGGCGTGTGCGGGCGGTCGTCCACAGGGGTCCGCGGGGAAGAGGGCTGGTGCGGGAGCCTCGGCGCATGCCTCGCCGTCCCGGACCGCCGTCACCCGTGCAGCTCGACGCGACCGCGCCGCCCGCCGTCCACCTCGCCGGGCAGCATCCCCGGACCGACGTCGAGCGGCTGGTGCGGCACGGGACGTGGGTACGGATCCGGCACGGCGTCTACGTCGACGCGGCGTGGCTCTCCGACGGCCCGGATGCGGACCGACGTCGGGCGCTGGCGCGGCTGGAGGCGCTGCGCCGCACCTCGCCGCGGCCACCCTTGCTGCTGCGCGAGTCGGCCGCGCTCGCGTGGGGTCTCCCGCTCGTCGTGGTGCCGGAGGTCAGCCACACGGCCGGCAGGAGCAACCCCACGTCGCACGGTGCGCGTGACGTCGTGCGGCACGTCGTCGACGTGCCGGTGAGGCACACGACGGAGCACCGGGGCTACCGCGTCACCACGTTGGAGCGGACGGCGGTCGACTGCGCCACCGTGCTGCACCCGTACGCAGCGCTGGTGGTGGCGGACGCGGCCCTCCACGTCGGCGCCGACCGCGACGTGATGCTGGCGCTGCTCGACGCCGCCCGTGGCCGCCGCGGCGTCCGGCGCGCGCGTGCGGTGCTCGAAGTGGCCGACGGCGGTGCCGAGTCGCCCGGGGAGACGTGGACCCGCTGGACGGTCCTTCGCCTCGGCTACCCCGTGCCCGAGACGCAGGTCCCCGTCGACACGGGCGGCGGTCGGTACTGGGCGGACATCGGGTACCCCGCGTGGCGGCTGCTGATCGAGTACGACGGCGCCGAGAAGTACGGCACCGACGGCCGGGACGCGGTCGCTGCACTGCGCCGGGAACGGCGGCGCCAGCTCGCCGTCGAGGACGCCGGATGGCGGGTCGTGCGGGTCACGGCCCACGACCGCCGGCACGTCGACGCGTTCGAGGCCCGGCTCCGCACCGCGCTCCCGGACGCCCCGCGGACAGCCCGCCCCCACCTCCACCCACCTCCGGCCTGACCCACCGGGCCGGAGGAGCGCGGCGGCGACGTCGTCACCTCTGCCTCGACCTCGTCAGGTAGTCGTGACGAGGTCGGCACCGGAGTGACGAGGTCGCGGAGCCGGCACGCAGGCGGATCGACCGGAGCGTTGACATGCGATAGGTTTCTATCGTTTCTCGATAGGAGGAGGGGTCATGGTCGGGTTGGGGAAGGTCGCCGTGTGGGCGTCGCGGGCGGTCGTCGTGGTGGTGCTCGCCGGGACGCTGCTGCTGCAGACGTTCATGCTGCCGAGCGTGCTGGCCGACGTCCCCGAGGAGGAGGGTGCGCTCGAGCACCTGCGCGTGCCCGTGCTGGTGATCAGCATCCTCATGGTCGCGTGCGTCCAGGTGGCGCTCGTGTGCGTGTGGCAGCTGCTGACGATGGTGCGGCGCGACACCGTCTTCTCGCGGGGCGCGTTCCGGTGGGTCGACGTCGTCATCGGGGCCGCCGTCGCCGAGTGCCTGCTGTTCCTGCTCCTCGGCGTGCTGCTCGCGCCCGGCGAGGCCGTGCCGCCGGGCGTCGTGCTCATGCTCGGCGTCGTCGGCGCGGGGTTCCTCGGCATCGGCCTGCTCGTGCTGATCCTGCGGACGCTGCTCGCCAAGGCCGTCGCGCTGGACACCGCCGCCACCACGCTGCGCGCCGAGCTCGACGAGGTGATCTGATGCCGATCGTCGTCGACATCGACGTCATGCTGGCGCGCCGGAAGATGTCGGTCGGCGAGCTCGCGGACCGCGTCGGCATCACGCCCGCCAACCTCGCGGTGCTGAAGAACGGACGCGCCAAGGCGGTCCGGTTCACCACCCTCGAGGCGCTCTGCGACGCGCTGGCCTGCCAGCCCGGCGACCTGCTGCGGCACGAGCCCGACGGCGCGCCCCGCTCGGACGACCCCGGTCGCTGACCGTCCGGTCGGGCGCGGGCGCTCAGGCCCCGGCCGCCCCCGCCGCGCGCACGCCCTCGGACCGGGCCAGCGCCTGCGGGCTCGTCGCGTCGTCCGCCGCCTCCGCGGGGCGTCCGTGCGTCGCGGCCAGCCGCTCGGCGAGCGCGTGCACGGCGGGGTCGTCCGCCGGCACGGCGAGCCGCAGGTGCCCCTCGCACGGCACGTCCGGGTCGTCGCCGCCCCACACGACGAGCCCGTCGCAGTCCGCGAGCACCGCGCGCAGGGCGGTGGTCTCGTGCGGGTGCAGCGTGCCGCCGACGCCCACGGGGTACGCGGACGGGTCGACGTGCACCGCCGTGCCCGCGGCGTGGTGCAGCGCGCGCGCCGAGTCGTCCCCCTCCGGCGCAGGGCGGTGCCCCTCGAAAGACGTCACCGGCCGCACCTCGTAGTGGAAGCGCCGTGCGACGTGCGTGAGGACGGTCGCGGCGTCCCCGCCGAGCAGCCGGACGCGGAGCCCGCTGCCCTCCACGGGGACGGTGCGCAGCGCACCCGCGAGCGGCTCCGCCAGCGGCTCGACCGGCGCGGCGGCGGCGCGCTCGAGCGGCAGGGCGACGGCCAGGCCGATGCCGGCGCCGACCTGCAGGACGGTGCGTCGTGCGATCACGTGACTCCCCCTCGTCCGGGCGGGCGCGCTCACCGCTCGGCCTCCGCCCGCAGCGCGAGCACGTCCGCGAACGCGCGCGCGACCGCCGCCAGCCGCGACCGGCGGTCCGGGTGGAGCACGTCGTCCCACGGCGTGCCCGGCGCGAGCGCGGCGCGCGCCGGCGCGAGAGCGCGGTCGGTCAGCACGGACAGGGCGGCCCCCTCGACGGTCTCCGTGCGGGAGCGGAACCGCTCGGCGAGCAGGTCGCCGTACCGCCGCTCGGCGCCCGCGGTGCCCGGTCCGCCGGTCCAGTGCGCGCGCACCGCGGTCAGCAGGTCGGCGCCGGCGCGTACGCGGGCGGCCACCAGCGGCCCGTCGACGTGCGCGACGAGCGTGCGGTTGTCGAGCGGCCCGGGGACGTCGACGCGGCCGACGTGCTCGGCGGTCCACCGGTCGGCGTCGGGGTTCTCCTCGGCGACGCGCCACCACGCCGCCACCAGCGCGACCAGGCCGCCGCCCCACCCGACGAGGTCCCCGGCGTGCGCCTGACCGCGGCGCAGGCCGGGCGGGCGGTCGAGCGCGGACTCGGCCGCGGCGGCCCAGGTCGCGAGCGGGACGTCGTCGAACGTCACGGGGTCGGTGAGCGTCGGGACGCGGCCGGGCAGCCCGGCCGCGCGCAGCGCCGCGTCGGCCACCGCCGTGAACGGGCCGTCCGCGGGGCCGAGCCACCCACGCACGAACGCCGTCTCGTCGGGCAGCCGCAGGTAGCGCAGGACGAGCCGCGCGGCGACCTCGTGCGCGCGCCCCAGCCCGCCGCCCGCGACGTGCGCGACCGCGGCGTCGTGCAGCACCGTCAGGTACGCGAGCACGGGATCGGTCACCGCTCCCGCGGTCGACAGCCGCGACACCCCCGGGTCCCGCCCGGAGGCCGCGTTCTTGTCGATCTGGATCACGCCGTCGCCGGTGCCGACGGTGATCGTCTGCACCTGCGTGAAGGCCCAGCTGCCCGGCATCGGCACGCCGGCGTTGCCGCTCCACCCCGTCGACATGCCGGCGACGAACGCGTGCCGCGCGAGCACCTCGCGCGTCACCGTGGTGCACACCTCGCGGGAGCCGTAGACGCCGACGGCGTACACGCGGCCCGCGTCCCGCAGCGCTGCGGCGACGCCGCGGAAGTACGGCAGCACGGCCGAGCGGACCTCGGCCGGGACGGCGTCGTAGTCG
Source organism: Cellulomonas pasadenensis (assembly GCF_047229365.1). Lineage (NCBI taxonomy): Bacteria > Bacillati > Actinomycetota > Actinomycetes > Micrococcales > Cellulomonadaceae > Cellulomonas > Cellulomonas pasadenensis. Next base: position 94,348 of record NZ_JBFTEP010000001.1, read on the forward strand.
ACCGCGAAGTAGATCGTCGTGCCCGGCGGCAGCCCCTGGTCCCACGCGGCGGCGTGCGCGCGGGCGCCCTGCGTCCGGCCGATCGCCTCGGTGAAGCTCGACAGGCTCGCGCCGTTCTCCTGGTAGATCGGGAAGAGCGTCAGGCCGGAGCCGACGATCGTCGCCCCCTCCCCCGGCTGCAGCCGCTTGTCCAGCGCGTTCGGCACGTCCGCGTTGGTGAGGTACCGGCCGACCGTGCGGTAGCCCGCCGCGAGGAGCGTCGCCGCGCGCGCCGGCGTGATCTCGGTGATGCAGTCGACCGCCGTGCCGGGCCGGTTCACGTCGCCGGTGCTGACGAGCAGCTGCGCCCACGTCGGGTAGTCGCCGTCGCCCGTGGCGGGCAGCGCGGAGAAGGCCTGGAACGTCGCGACCTCGTCGGCGAGCGCCGCCGTGAACTCCCCGGCGAACGCGACCGGGCGCCGGTTGACCAGCATCGCCGCGGTGAACAGGCGCACCCAGCGGGTCCCGGTGTCGACGTCCCCCCGCCGGACCACCGCCTGCTCGGCCAGGCGCGCGCGCGTCGTCGGCCCGAACGTGCCGGTGGCGTCGGCGTCGGAGAGGCCGAACTCGTACTGCGCGGCCACCACCAGCGCCCGCGCCACCGCCCGCGTCACGCGCCCGTCGCACGGGAGGAGGTCGAGCGCACGCGCGAACCACGTGTCGTTCACCCACTGCTGCACGGCCCGGACGGCGGACGTGCCGCCCGCGCGGAACTCGTACCGGTCGAGCGTCAGCAGGCTCTTGACGACCTTCGGCGGCATGCCGCCGGTGAACCGGGACGCGAGCCCGAGGTCCGTCGTCATGCGGCGCGCCGCCTCGCCGGTGCTCCCGCCCCACACGCCGTCGAGGGCGGCCGGGTCGTAGCCCTTGCAGATCAGCCCGGCCTGCACCAGCGCCACCAGGCGCGGCGCGGACGACGCCCCGACGTCGCCGTGCGCGGCGAGCCGCGCGGTCGTCGTCGGCCCGAAGGCGTCCGACAGCGCCGTGATGCCGAGCTCGACCTGCAGCGCGCGGACCAGCGCGCCGACCGTCGCCGGCCCGACGGAGCCGTCGACGGCGACGGGGTTCCACCCCGCCACGCCCGTGTACGTGGCGTTCAGCCACGCCTGGACCGCCCGCACCCTCGCGTCCGCCAACGGGTCCCCCTGCCCTGGAGCGGTATGAGCCGGTCGGGACGCTACCCGCGGCCGGTCCACGCGGCCCAGGGGTGGCGCGGGTGAGATCGTCCCGGTTCGTCCGGGCGGGCGCCGGCGCACGACGCCCCGGCCGCGGAAGGGGTGCGGCCGGGGCGTCGCATCGGGCTGTCGGCCGCCGAGGGGTGCGGCCGCCGCCGCGTCAGCAGCGGGAGACGGGCCCGCTGACGTTCCGCACGACGAGGTTGTCGGCGCACGGGTTCTCGACGACGCGGGCGCCGTTCGTGAGCGTGAGGTTCTGCAGCGTGATGTCGCGGTTGCCGGGGAACTCGGACCGCTCCGCGAGGCGGACGTCGCCGCGGGAGACGGTGCCGCCGGACGTGGCGAGGCTGACGTTGGTGCAGTTCTCGATGAGCACCGGGTTGTTGCCCGTGCTCGTCAGCTCCACCCGGCCGACGCGCAGGCCGCCGCTCTCGGACACGCAGAAGATGCCGCGGCCGCCGCCGCTGGCGCGGACCGTGCCGACCTCGATGTTCGTCGGGTACGCGCTGCCGACGCGTCCCGCCCGGTTGGCGATGCGGAACGCCGCGTAGCCCGTGCCGGCGCCGGCGTTCACGGCGTCGACGGTGCCGATGCGCGCGTTGATCGTCTGGTTGAGCAGCAGGCCCGACTCGCGGACGTCCCGCGCGGTGAGGGTGCCGAGCGTGAAGCCGTCGACGCCGTAGGTCTCGACCGCGTGCGACCCGGCGCCGGACACGTACGCCCGGTCGATGCTGATGTTGCGCACGAACCGGCTGCGGTCTCCGTGGTTGTCGACGCGCACGCCGATGCCGCCGCCGGACAGCCGCATGTCGACGTCGCGCAGGCGCAGGTCGTCGACGTTCCGCGCGAAGATGCCGTAGACCGGCGTGCCCGTCATCGCGACGCGAGCGACCTCGATGTCGCGGACGCCGCGCATGTAGATGCCGGCGACGTTGCCGGAACCGGACCCGCTGACGTGGATCGTGCCGCAGGACTCGAACGCGGTGTGGCTCGGCAGCGTGATGCGGGCGTTCGCGCTCATGGTGCCGCTGCCGTTGACGACGACGCGCTGCTTGCTGGTGCGGCCGGCGTCGAGGCCGTCGATCGCGCGCTGGATCGCCGTGAGCATGTCGGAGCCGGACCACAGCTCGCGCGTGCCGCGGTAGGCGCGCCACGTGCCGCCGTCCTGGACGGCGGAGCCGTGCACGGTCGACCCCGTGCAGCTGGTGCCCGGTGCGGCGTGGGCCGCCGGGGCGAGGACGAGCGACGACGCGGCGGTCGCGAGGGCGGCGAGCGCGGCGAGGGACGCGGTGCGCAGGCGGCGGGCGGGTCGGGCGAGCGGGGCGGACGGCATGCGGTCACCTCTCGTCGGGGCCGGCGGTACGGGGCGGGACGCGCGTCGGTGGGCGTCCGCGACCGGTCGGCCGGGACGACGGTAGGGCGGGGCGCGGGCGGGCACAGGGGCTTGAATCGTTTCGGAGTGCGCTTTCCGACGGTCGCCCCCCTGGCTCGTCGCCGCCCGTCGATCCGTGCCGGCCGCCCGCACCCACCCGCACGCGGCGCCCCGGTCGCTACCGTGACCACCGGCCCCATCGGCACTTCCTGTTATCCCGCTCCCGCCCGCCCGTCTCCCTGTCGTGGCGTCCGCGCCGCTGATCCCCCACGGAGAGGTCCACAGGCTCATGGCGAACCCCTCGGGCACCGCGACGGTGCTCGCCGCGCGCGCCGGCGACCCGGCGGCGGTCGACCGCCTCGTCGCCGACCACCTGCCGCTCGTCTACTCGGTGGCCGGCCGGGCGCTCGGCGGGCACGCCGACGTCGACGACGTCGTGCAGGAGACGATGCTGCGGGCGCTGCGCGGGCTCGGCGACCTGCGCGACCCCGCCTCGTTCCGGTCCTGGCTCGTCGCGATCACCGTGCGGCTGGTGCGCGACCGGCACCGTGCGCTGCGCCACGCGCCCGACGGGCCGCTGCCCGACGACGTCCGCGACCCCGGACCGGACTTCACCGACGTCACGGTCGCCCGGCTGGAGCTGACCGGGCAGCGCCGGGAGACCGCGGAGGCCACGCGGTGGCTCGACGCCGGCGACCGCGAGGTGCTCGCGCTGTGGTGGCTCGAGGCGTCCGGCGACCTCACGCGCGACGACGTCGTGCGCGCGCTCGGGGTGTCGCGCCCGCACGCCGCCGTCCGGGTGCAGCGGACGAAGGGCCAGCTCGAGACCGCCCGCGTCGTCGTGCGGGCGCTCGCCGCGGCGCCGGCCTGCGCCGCGCTCGCCGAGGTCACCGCCACGTGGGACGGGCAGCCGTCGGTGCTGTGGCGCAAGCGGGTCGCCCGGCACGCCCGCGGCTGCCCGCAGTGCGGCGTGGTCCGGGTCGGCCTCGTCGCGCCCGAGCGGCTGCTGAGCGGCATGGCGCTCGTCCCCGTCGGGCCGGTGCTCGCCGCGCTCCGCGCGCGGCTCGCGGAGAGCGGCGCGGTGCACGCCGCGGCGGGTGCGGCGGCGGGCGGCGGGGCGGTCGCGGGCGGGGCGTCGGGAGGTGCCGTCGCGGGCGGGACGACGGGCGGGGCGACGGGTGGCGCGGCGGCTGGCGCGACAGGCGCCGCCACGGGCGCCGCGACCGGCGGGTCCGGCGGGCTCCTCGGCGTGCTGGCCGGTGTCGGCACGGTGGGACGCGTCGTGGCGGCGGTGCTGGTGACGGGAGCGGTGGCCGGCGGCACCGCGGTCGCGTCGGGACGGGTGACGCCCGACGTGCCCGTCGCGGCGGCCGTCGCGCCGACGGCCACGACCGCGCCTCCCCCGGTCACGGCGTCGCCCGCGCCGGCGGCCACCCCCGACCCCGTCGGCACGCCCACGCCCCCGCCCGCACCCGCCGCACCGCCGCCGCCCGCGCCGCCCGCCGGGCGCTCGCCGCGGCCGACGAGGTCCGCCCCACCGACGACCTCACCGCACGCCTGCTCTCCCTGTGCCCGCAGGTGCCGCCCGCGCCGTCGCCGCAGGACCCCTTCGCGGTGCCGACGTCCGGCGTGCGCGGACCGGCCCTCCCGCGGGACGCGGTGCACGCGCTGCGCGGCGACGTCGTCGCACGGCGCTCCTCGCGCCGGCTGCTGCTCGGGTCCGTGGCGGGCGTCGGCGCCGTCGCGGCCGTGCTCTTCTCGCTCGGCGCGCGCCCCGTCGTCGCGCCCTCGTCGCACCCCGCGGCCGTGCTGGGTCTGCTCGCGGTCGACGGCCGCGCGGCGGAGGCCGACGCCGTCCCGGTGTCGCAGGACACGGTCACGTGGCTGCGTGCGCACGGCTGGACGTTCCCGCAGGAGCTGCCCGCCGACTGGCGCGTGCGCGCGATCCGCTGGTCCGGCGACGACCGGCGCGTGCTCGAGGTCGAGCTCGCCGCGCCGTCCGGCACGGTGGTGGTGACCGAGCAGCAGGGCCGCCTCGACACCGACGCGCTCGCGGGCGCCCCGGTCCGCACGGTCGGCGGCCGGCAGGTGCACGTGCTGTCGACCGAGCCGTGGCTCGTGGCGTGGCAGTCCGAGGCGACGGTCGTGCAGGTCGTCGGCACGGACGGCGACGAGGACGTCGACGCGATCGTCGGCGCGTTCCCGTCGGGCGGCTACGACGACACGGTCGCGGGCCGCATCGGACGCGGGTGGCAGACGGTGACGAGCACGCTGGAGACCCCGTGACGACCGACGAGCGCGAGCCCGGGGAGCCGACGTCGGGGACGCCGACGGCTGCGGAGCCGGTGGCCGCGGAGCGCGCGGCTGCCGAGCACGTGGCTGCCGAGCACGTGGTTGCCGGACCTGCACCGACGCCCCCGCCGGCAGACCTCGTGCCACCCGCCCCCGCGGCACCGGCGCTCTTCGCCCCGCCGTCGTCCTACCGCCGCGCGCAGCCGTCCGCGGCCCCCGCGGCGGGCACCGCACCGGCGC
>NZ_JBFTEP010000002.1:0-7430 GCF_047229365.1 Cellulomonas pasadenensis
CGGGCCGCCGGTGTTCAGCCCGCCGCGGCCGCCCCGCGCGCCGCCTCCGCCCGCGCCCGCAGGCGCTCCTGCGCGTCCGCGGTGCCCGCGACCTCCGCCACTCATCGTGTGCTCTCCCTCAGATCAGCCGTGTCGACGCCGTCCAGCCCCTCGATGTCGGGCAGGTACGGCGCCAGCGGGGGCAGCTCGTCGAGGTCCGACAGGCCCATCCGCTCCAAGAAGTATCCCGTGGTCCCGTAGAGGACCGCACCGCTGGTCGGCTCGGTGCCCATCTCGGCGACCAGCCCGCGCGCGGTGAGGGTGCGCATGACGCCGTCCACGTTGACGCCCCGCACCGCCGAGACCTGGCCGCGCGTCACCGGCTGCCGGTACGCGACGACCGCGAGCGTCTCGAGCGCCGCCTGCGTCAGCCGCGCCGTCTGGCCGTCGACGACGAAGCGGCCGACGACGTCGCCGTACGCCGCCGCCGAGTAGACGCGCCAGCCCGCGCCGGCGTGCCGCAGCTCGAACCCGCGCACCCGCCCGCCGTGCTCGCCGCGGTACTCCGCCGCCAGCTCGGCGAGCAGCGCCTCGACGCGGTCCGTCGGCAGCGCGAGCGCCGTCGCGAGCCGCACCGCCGGGATCGGCTCGTCCGCGACCATGAGCACGGCCTCGAGCGCGGCGAGCGCTCCGCCGGGCAGCGCGTCGACGTCGAACGCCAGCACCTCGGGGTCGTCGGCGACCGTCACCGGCGGGTCGACGACGCCGCCGGGCGCCGCGTCGGGGCCCTCGACGGACGCCGTGTCGTCCTCGTTCATGCCTCGTCCTCCTCGTCGGCGGGTGCTTCGTCGGCGGGCGCCTCGTCGGCGGGCGCCGCGTCACCCAGCGCCACCACGTCCTGCTCGGTCACCGCGGCGGCGGGTGCGTCGTCGGGCACCTCGCCCGCCGCCCGGTCGAAGTCGTCGGACACCTCGACGTCGCCCTCGGCGCTGCCCGTCCACCGCACCGTCAGCTCGCCCAGCGGCGCGACCTGGTCGAACGCCACCGCGCCCTCGCGGAACAGCTCGAGCAGCGCCAGGAACCGCACGACCACGACGACCGGCTCGTCGGCGTCCGCGGTGAGCGTGCGGAACGTCGCCGCGCCCTGGTGCCGCAGGCGGTCGACGAGCACGGCCGCCTGCTCCCGCACGCTCACGGCCGGCGCGTGCAGGTGGCTGATGTCGACGCCGGGCGGAGGCGGCTTCGGCGCGAGCGCACCCGCCGCCAGCTCGGCCAGCCGGTCCGCACCCATCTGCCACACCAGCTCGGGCAGCAGCGCCGCGAACTGCGGCTCCAGCTGCACGGAGCGCCCGAACCGGCGCGCCTCGGCCTCGAGCCGCGTGCTCAGGTCCGCGGCCACCACCTTGTAGGCGCGGTACTGCAGGAGGCGGGCGAACAGCAGGTCGCGGGCCTCGAGCAGCTCGAGGTCCTCCGCGTCCTCTACCTGCGCCGACGGCAGCAGACGCGCCGCCTTGAGGTCGAGCAGCGTCGCCGCCACGACGAGGAACTCGCTGGCCTGCGAGAGGTCCCAGCCGCGCCCGCCCGCGTCCGCCGCCCGCTGCGCCGTGCGGATGTGCGCGATGAACTCGTCGGTGACCTGCGCGAGCGCGATCTCGGTGATGTCGAGCTTGTGCTTGGCGATGAGCCCCAGCAGCAGGTCGAACGGGCCGCTGAAGACGTCGAGGTGCACCTCGAAGCCGTGCGTCCCCGCGGGCGACGCGGCGACCCCGGCGTCGGCGGTCACCGCGCCGGCCGGCGCCCCCTGCTCCGTGACGGCCGCGCCGTCAGGCGGCGTCGCCACGCGCCACGAGCTCGCGCGCGAGCTGGCGGTACGCCGTCGCACCCGCGTGCGTCGGCGCGTAGACCGTGATCGGCTCGGCGGCGACCGTCGCGTCGGGGAACTTCACCGTCCGGCCGATGACCGTGTGCAGGAGCGTGCTGCCGAACGCCTCGTGCACGCGGGCGACGACCTCGCGCGCGTGCAGCGTCCGCGCGTCGTACATCGTCGCGAGGATGCCGTCGACCTCGAGCCGCGGGTTCAGCCGGTCGCGCACCTTCTCGATCGTCTCGACGAGCAGCGCGACGCCGCGCAGCGCGAAGAACTCGCACTCGAGCGGGATGAGGACGCCGTGCGCCGCGGTGAGCGCGTTGACCGTCAGCAGGCCCAGCGACGGCTGGCAGTCGACGAGGACGACGTCGTAGTCGTCGAGCACCGGCCGCAGGACCCGGCTCAGCACCGACTCGCGCGCCACCTCGCCCACCAGCTGCACCTCGGCAGCCGACAGGTCGATGTTGGCCGGGAGCAGGTCGAGCCCGTCGACGGACGTCGGCCGGATCATCGCGTGGATGTCGGCGTCCCGCTCCATGAGCAGGTTGTAGACGGTGCGGTCGAGCTCGTGCGGGCTGATGCCCAGCCCCACGGACGCGGCGCCCTGCGGGTCGAAGTCGACGATGAGCACCCGGCGGCCGTACTCGGCGAGCGCCGCGGCCAGGTTGATGGTCGTCGTCGTCTTGCCGACGCCGCCCTTCTGGTTGCACATGGCGATGACGCGCGCCGGACCGTGCGACGCGAGCGGCGGCGGGACGGGGAAGTCGGGCAGCGGACGCCCCACGGCGTCGAGCTGCTGCTCGGTCGTCTCCTGGCTCATCGGCGCACCTCGCTCCCCGGGCCCGGTCCGGGCTCACCTCGCGGGACAACCTACCGGAGCGGCGTGCACCCGCCGCGACGACCCTCCGTGCATGCGCGGACGCGTGGCGGACGTCACCGCGCCCGCGGGTGGCTGGCCGCGTAGACCTCACGCAGCGTGTCGGGCGTGACGAGCGTGTACACCTGCGTCGTCGTCACCGACGCGTGCCCGAGCAGCTCCTGGACGACGCGGACGTCGGCGCCGCCCGCGAGCAGGTGCGTCGCGAACGAGTGCCGCAGGGTGTGCGGCGACACGTGGTCGGCGCCCTCCAGCCCGGCCCGCTCCGCCGCCGTGCGCAGGACCGCCCAGGCCGACTGCCGGCTCAGCCGGGCGCCCCGCGTGTTGAGGAAGACCGCGGCCGTGCCGTGCCCGCCCGCGGCGAGCGCCGGCCGCGCCCGCACCAGGTACGCCTCGACCGCCTCCGCGGCGAACGAGCCGACCGGCACGACGCGCTCCTTCGACCCCTTGCCGAGCAGCCGCACCGACGCGCGGTCGGGCGTCAGGTCGAGGTCGTCGACGTCGAGCCCGACGGCCTCCGAGATGCGCGCGCCCGTGGAGTACACGAGCTCGAGGAGGGCGCGGTCGCGCAGCGGGACGGGCCCGTCGCCCAGGCCGGCGGCGTCGATCAGCCGCCCCACGGCCTCGACGGAGATGGCCTTGGGCAGCCGCTTCGGCTGCGCCGGCGGGCGCACCTGGGCGGCGGCGTCCGTCGCGGCGAGGCCGTCGAGCGCGAGGAAGCGGTGCCAGCCGCGCAGCGCGACGACGCTGCGCGCCGCCGACGCGGGCGACAGCGCGGCGCGCCCGTCGGACCCCGAGCGCAGGACGAGCACGTAGTCCTCGACGTCCCGCTCGGTGACGTCGCCGGGCGCCGTGCGGCCGGTCGCACGCAGGTGCTCGACGTACCGCGTGAGGTCGCGCCGGTACGCCGCGAGGGTGTGCGGCGCGAGCCCGCGCTCGACCGTCAGGTGCGCCAGGTACCCCTCGAGGGCGGCGGTCAGCGCGTCGTCGCCGGCCACGGCCCGTCGATCACAGCGGGAGAAACACGTCCACGGCGATCGCGACCGACAGCAGCGTCAGGTACGTGATCGAGCCGTGGAACACCGACATCGCCTTGAGGGGACCGCGCTGCGGGTCCTGCGCGCGCTGCAGCAGCGTGACGCAGGACCACAGGAACCACGCGCCCAGCGCGGCGGCGACCACGGCGTACACCCACGTCATGCCGGCGACCGGCACCAGGAGCAGCGAGCAGGAGATCATCGCGACGGTGTACGCGATCATCTCCCACGCGACGCGGGTGTCGGCGGCGACGACGGGCAGCATGGGGACGCCCGCGGCCGCGTAGTCGCGGCGGAACTTCATCGACAGCGGCCAGTAGTGCGGGGGCGTCCAGAAGAACACGACGCCGAACAGCAGCAGCGCCGACCAGGAGACGCCGCCGGTGACGGCCGACCAGCCGATGACGACCGGCATGCAGCCCGCGGCACCGCCCCACACGATGTTCTGCGGGGTGCGGCGCTTGAGGATCATCGTGTAGCCGACCACGTAGATGGCGATGGCCGCGCCCGTGAACAGCGCGGACGCCGGGTTGACCGCCAGCCACAACCACGCGAGCGACACCACGCCGAGCACGGCGCCGAAGACCAGCGCGGCGCGCGGCGTGACCCGCCCGGTGACGATCGGGCGCCGGCGGGTGCGGTTCATGACCGCGTCGATGTCGCGGTCGAGGTACTGGTTCAGGGTGTTCGCGGCGCCCGCCGCGCCGGCCCCGCCCACGAGCGTCGCCACGACCAGGCCCAGGGGCGGGAAGCCGCCCGCCGCGAGGAACATGGTGGGGATGGTCGTGACGAGCAGCAGCTCGATGACGCGCGGCTTCGTCAGCGCGACGTACGGCCCGACCGTCCAGCGGAGCCGGGCGAGCACCCCGCGCGGAGGAGGCCCGCCGACGGTGCGCGGTGCGTCGTCGCCCGTCGCGCCCGCGGCCGCGCCCTCGTGCAGGGGCGCCGCTCCCGGCTCGGCCCCGGTCGGCACCCGCTCGGCGGCTCCGGCGTGCCCGGCGGGGGCGACGACGGGGCTCGCGTCGAGGGACGGGCTGGAGGGGCGCACGCGCAGGGGTGTCCGTTCATGAGCGGGCGGGCACGGTCACCGTCATGCTACGGCCCCGCCGGCCCGCGACGGGCGACCGGCCACGAACGGGTCCGCCGGGCCGGGCGTGAGATGCGTCGCACGCGGGAGCCGCATCGCGCGGCAAGCGCTTTCCCGCAGGATGGACCCTCAGCGCGCGGCCCGCGCGGTCCGCTATAGGCTCGACGAGCACGAGCCCGTCCGACGACGTGACGGGCCGCACCCCGGGACGTGGCCCCCCTGGCCGGCGCCCGGGTGACGCTCGACAGCGACGTCCCGCTCGCGCGGGGCGGGAATGAGGTGTGGTGAACGCGAAGGCTCCCCTGGCCTCGACCGTGGGCTGGTCGGATCTGGACCTGCGTGCGGTGGACACCGTGCGCGTCCTCGCCGCCGACGCGGTGGAGAAGGTCGGCAACGGCCACCCGGGCACGGCGATCAGCCTCGCCCCCGTGGCCTACCTGCTCTACCACGACGTCCTGCGGCACGACCCGACCGACCCCCACTGGCTGGGCCGGGACAGGTTCGTCCTGTCCGCCGGGCACTCCAGCCTGACGCAGTACATCCAGCTCTACCTCGGCGGCTTCGGCCTCGAGCTCGAGGACCTCGCGGCGCTGCGCACGTGGGGCTCCAAGACGCCGGGCCACCCCGAGTACCGCCACACGGCGGGCGTCGAGATCACCACGGGCCCGCTCGGGCAGGGCCTGGCGTCCGCCGTCGGCCTCGCCATGGCGGCCCGCCGCGAGCGCGGCCTGCTCGACCCCGACGCGGCGCCGGGCCAGAGCCCGTTCGACCACCACGTGTACGTCGTCGCGTCCGACGGCGACCTGCAGGAGGGCGTGACGAGCGAGGCGAGCTCGCTCGCCGGCACGCAGGAGCTCGGCAACCTCGTGGTGCTGTGGGACGACAACCACATCTCCATCGAGGGCGACACCGAGATCGCGTTCACCGAGGACGTCGTCGCGCGCTACGAGGCGTACGGCTGGCACGTGCAGTCGGTGGACTGGACCGCGGGCGGCGAGTACCGCGAGGACGTCGACGCGCTGCACGCGGCGCTCGAGGCGGCGAAGGCCGTCACCGACAAGCCGTCGTTCATCCGCGTCCGCACGCTCATCGCGTGGCCGACGCCGGGCAAGACGGACGACCACTCCTCGCACGGCTCGAAGCTCGGCGGCGACGCCGTGCGCGGCCTGAAGGAGCTGCTCGGCTTCGACCCCGAGAAGTCGTTCGACGTCGACCCCGAGGTCATCGCCCACACGCGCGCGCTCGCCGACCGGGCGAAGCAGGAGCGCGCCGCCTGGCAGGAGAAGTTCGACGCGTGGGCCGCGGCGAACCCGGAGCGCAAGGCCCTGCTCGACCGCCTCCGCGCCGACGAGCTGCCCGAGGGCTGGGCCGACGCCCTGCCGACGTTCCCGGCCGGCAAGGCCGTCGCGACGCGCGCTGCCTCGGGCGAGGTCCTCGCGGCCCTCGCCCCCGTGCTGCCCGAGCTGTGGGGCGGCTCCGCCGACCTCGCCGGCTCGAACAACACGACGATGAAGGGCGAGCCGTCGTTCATCCCGGCCAAGCGCTCGACGCACGAGTTCGCCGGCGACCAGTACGGCCGCACGCTGCACTTCGGCATCCGCGAGCACGCGATGGGCGCGATCCTGTCGGGCATCCGCCTGCACGGCCTCACGCGTCCGTACGGCGGCACGTTCTTCACGTTCTCCGACTACATGCGCGGGTCCGTGCGCCTCGCGGCGCTCATGGGCGTGAACGTCACCTACGTGTGGACGCACGACTCCATCGGCCTCGGCGAGGACGGCCCGACGCACCAGCCGGTCGAGCACCTCACCGCCGTCCGCGCCATCCCCGGCCTCGCCGTCGTCCGCCCCGCGGACGCCAACGAGACCGCGCAGGCGTGGAAGGCGTCGCTCGAGCGCACCGACGGTCCCGTCGCGCTCGTCCTGACGCGGCAGAACGTCCCCACCTTCCCGCGCGGCGAGGACGGCTTCGCGTCGGCCGAGGGCGTGGCCCGCGGCGCGTACGTGCTGCTCGAGGCCTCGAGCGGCACGCCCGACGTGGTGCTGATCGCGACCGGCTCCGAGGTGCAGCTCGCCGTCGAGGCGCGCACCACGCTCGAGGAGGCCGGCGTCGCCACGCGCGTCGTGTCCGCCCCCTGCCTCGAGTGGTTCGCCGAGCAGGACGAGGAGTACCGCGAGGCGGTGCTGCCGTCCGGCGTGCGCGCACGCGTCTCGGTCGAGGCCGGCATCGCGCTGTCGTGGCACAAGATCGTCGGCGACGCCGGCCGCAGCGTCTCGCTGGAGCACTACGGCGCCTCGGCGGACTACCAGACGCTGTACCGGGAGTTCGGGCTGACGTCGGAGGCCGTCGTGGCCGCCGCGCACGAGTCGCTCGCGGCCGCCCGCGGCGACCAGGGCCCGGGCGACACCGCCGGGGCGTCGAACCAGTCCGGCACGGGCGACCTGCCCGCCTGACCCACCCGGCGCGGGGGGGGGGGGGGGGCCGCCCCCCGCCCCCCCCCCCCCCACCCCCACCGACAGGGACGGCTTGGACATGCAAGGGAAAGAAAAACCCAACCCACCCACACCCACGACCCCAGCAGGC
>NZ_JBFTEP010000002.1:7440-79238 GCF_047229365.1 Cellulomonas pasadenensis
CCCCCCCCCGGGGCGCCCCCCCCCCCCCGCCGGGGGCCCCCCCCCCCCCGCCCCCCCCGGGGGGGGGGGGCCGCCCGGCCCCCCCCCCCCCGCCGCTCATGCGTACGCACCCGTCGTGGGACGAAGGGGAAGACCATGGCAAGCACCACTCCGCTGCACCAGCTCCGCGACGCCGGCGTGGCCGTCTGGCTCGACGACCTCTCGCGCGAGCTGACCCGCTCGGGCGACCTCCAGAGGCTGGTCGAGCGCGGCGTCGTCGGCGTGACCACCAACCCGACCATCTTCGCGAGCGCGCTGGCGAAGGGGAACGCCTACGACGAGCAGCTCGCCGAGCTCGCCGGCGCGGGCGCCTCCGTCGAGGAGGCCGTCGCGCGCATCACCACGGACGACGTGCGCGAGGCGTGCGACGTCCTGCGCCCCGTGTACGACGCGACCGACGGCGTCGACGGGCGCGTGTCGATCGAGGTCGACCCGCGCCTCGCGCGGGACACCGAGGGCACCCTCGCGTCCGCCCGGACCCTGTGGTCGACGGTCGACCGTCCCAACCTCTTCATCAAGATCCCCGCGACGGTCGAGGGCCTGCCCGCCATCGCGGCAGCGATCGCCGAGGGCATCAGCGTCAACGTCACGCTGATCTTCTCGCTCCAGCGCTACCGGGCGGTGCTCGACGCGTTCGTCGACGGCCTCGAGCGCGCGCACGCGGCCGGCATCGACCTCGCGCCGATCGGCTCGGTCGCGTCGTTCTTCGTGTCCCGCGTGGACGCGGCGATCGACCCCCGGCTCGACGAGATCGGCACCGCGGAGGCCGACGAGCTGCGCGGCAAGGCGGCCATCGCCAACGCCCGCCTCGCGTTCGGGGTCTACGAGGAGGTCGTCGCGGGCGAGCGCTGGCAGGCCCTCGCCGCCGCCGGCGCGAAGCCGCAGCGGCCGCTGTGGGCGTCGACCGGCGTGAAGGACCCGCGCTACCCGGACACGCTGTACGTCGAGGACCTCGTCGTGGCGGGGACGGTCAACACGATGCCCGGCAAGACGCTCGACGCCGTCGAGGACCACGGCGTGCTCCGCGGCGACACGGTGACGGGCCTGCAGGACGCGTCGGCAGGGCTGCTCGACCGCCTCGAGGCGCTCGGCATCTCGGTCGACGAGGTCACCGAGCAGCTCGAGGCCGAGGGCCTGCAGAAGTTCGAGGCGTCCTGGGGCGAGCTGCTCGAGACCGTCGAGAACGGCCTGCGCGACGCGCCCACCGCGGGTGCGCAGCGGTGAGGCCCGCCCCCGTGGCGGAGGGCCGGAACCCGCTGCGCGACCCGCGCGACCGCCGGCTGCCCCGCATCGCCGGGCCCAGCGGTCTCGTCATCTTCGGCGTCACCGGTGACCTGGCGCGCAAGAAGCTCATGCCCGCCGTCTACGACCTCACCAACCGCGGCCTGCTCCCGCCCGGCTTCGCGCTCACCGGCTTCGCCCGGCGCGACTGGGCGACGCAGGACTTCGAGGAGGTCGTGCACGACGCCGTGAAGCAGCACGCCCGCACGCCGTTCCGCGAGGCCACGTGGCGCCAGCTCGCGGAGGGCATCCGCTTCGTGCAGGGCACGTTCGACGACGACGACGCGTTCGACCGGCTCCGCGAGACCGTCGAGGACCTCGACGTCTCGCGCGGCACGGGCGGCAACCACGCGTTCTACCTGTCGGTCCCGCCGAGCTCGTTCCCGGTCGTCTGCAAGCAGCTCGCCCGCTCGGGGCTGTCGCAGCCGAAGGAGGGCACCTGGCGCCGCGTCGTCATCGAGAAGCCCTTCGGGCACGACCTCAAGTCGGCCCGGGAGCTCAACGACATCGTCTCCTCGGTGTTCCGGCCGGACGACATCTTCCGGATCGACCACTACCTCGGCAAGGAGACGGTCCAGAACCTGCTCGCGCTGCGGTTCGCGAACCAGCTGTTCGAGCCGATCTGGAACGGCAACTACGTCGACCACGTGCAGATCACGATGGCCGAGGACATCGGCATCGGCGGCCGTGCGGGGTACTACGACGGGATCGGCGCCGCGCGCGACGTCATCCAGAACCACCTGCTGCAGCTCCTCGCCCTCACGGCGATGGAGGAGCCGGTCTCGTTCGACGCGGCCGCCCTGCGCGCCGAGAAGACGAAGGTGCTCTCCGCGGTGCGCCTCCCCCGTGACCTCGGCCGGCACACGGCCCGCGGGCAGTACACCGCCGGGTGGCAGGGCGGCGAGAAGGTCATCGGCTACGCCGAGGAGGAGGGCTTCAACCCCGACTCCACGACCGAGACGTACGCCGCCGTGCGCGTCGACATCGACACGCGACGCTGGGCCGGCGTGCCGTTCTACCTGCGCACGGGCAAGCGCCTCGGGCGTCGCGTCACGGAGATCGCGGTCGTCTTCAAGCGGGCGCCGCACCTGCCGTTCGAGTCCACCGCGACCGAGGAGCTCGGCAAGAACGCGCTCGTCATCCGCGTCCAGCCCGACGAGGGCGTGACCCTGCGGTTCGGCGCCAAGGTGCCGGGCACGCAGATGGAGGTCCGCGACGTCACCATGGACTTCGGCTACGGCCACTCCTTCACGGAGTCGTCCCCGGAGGCGTACGAGCGCCTCATCCTCGACGTCCTGCTCGGCGACCCGCCGCTGTTCCCGCAGCATGAGGAGGTCGAGCTCTCCTGGAAGATCCTCGACCCGATCACCGAGTACTGGGCCTCGCACGGCAAGCCCGACGACTACCGCGCGGGCACCTGGGGGCCGGCGTCGGCCGACGAGATGATGGCCCGTGACGGGCGCGCCTGGAGGCTGCCGTGATCATCGACATGCCCGACACCACCACGCGGGACATCAACAAGCGCCTGCTCCAGGAGCGCGACGAGGGTGGCGCCGTCGCCCTCGGGCGCGTGCTGACGCTCATCATCGACGTCGGCGCGCACGACCCGGAGGAGTCCATCGCGGCCGCCAACGAGGCGAGCCGCGAGCACCCCTGCCGCATCGTCGTGCTCACCGAGCGCCCGGACGAGCGCTCCACCGTGCTGGACGCGCAGATCCGCCTCGGCGGCGACGCCGGGGCGAGCGAGGTCGTCATCCTGCGCGCCTCGGGCGACGTCCTCTCGCACCTCGACACGCTCGTCATGCCGCTGCTGCTGCCGGACGCGCCGATCGTCGCGTGGTGGCCGTACGACGTGCCGGAGAACCCGTCGGAGCATCCGTTCGGGCGGATGGCGCAGCGGCGGATCACGGACACGACGCAGTGCGGCGACCCCGGGGCGACCCTGCGCCGCCTCGCCGCGGTCTACGCGGACGGGGACACGGACCTCGCCTGGACGCGCGCGACGCTCTGGCGCGGCCTCATCGCCGCGACGCTCGACCAGCCGCCGTACGAGCCCGTGCAGCGGGCGGTGGTGGTCGGCGAGAGCACGCACCCGTCCGTGGACCTCATGGCCGCGTGGCTCGCCGAGGCCCTGCACTGCCCGGTGGAGGTCGAGCGCGTCCCCGGTGCCCCCGCGATCACGCAGGTCCGCCTGCACCGTGCGGCGGGCGACATCGTGCTCGACCGGCCGGACGGCAAGACGGCGGCGCTGCGCCAGCCGGACCAGCCCGAGCACCGCATCGCGCTGCCGATCCGGCAGCTGCGCGAGTGCCTCGTCGAGGAGCTGCGCCGCCTCGACGCCGACGAGGTGTACGGCGAGGTCCTCCAGGTGGGACTCGCCCGCATCGACGCCTGAGCGCGCGCCGCGGGGTCGTCCGCCGTCCGGCACGGCGACCCCGCGGCCCCGCCGCCCGCTCCCCCGCCGGAAGGATCCGCCGTGAGCCCGCACGCCAGCCCCGAGGTCGTCCTCCACCCCGACGCGGAGGTGCTCGCGGCGGCGACCGCGGCCCGCCTCCTCACGCGCCTGGTCGACCTCCAGTCCCACCGGGCACCGCTGCACGTGGTGCTCACCGGCGGCACCGTCGGCACCGCGACGCTCCGTGCCGTCGCCGCCAGCCCCGCCCGTGCCGCCGTCGACTGGTCCCAGGTGCACCTGTGGTGGGGCGACGAGCGGTTCCTGCCCGACGGCGACCCGGAGCGCAACGAGACGCAGGCGCGCGAGGCGCTGGTCGACGCGCTCGGCGACGCACTGCCGGCCGCCAACGTGCATGCCGTGCCCGCCCGCTCCGACGCCGTGCCCGACGCCGACGCGGCTGCGCGCGCCTACCGCGCCGAGCTCGCCGCGCACGCGCCGGAGGGCGCCCGGGCACCCGTCCCCGACGTCCTGCTCCTCGGGGTGGGCCCCGACGGTCACGTCGCGTCGCTGTTCCCCGGCAAGCAGACGCTGCACGAGCAGCGCGACCTCGTCGTCGCCGAGCACGACTCCCCCAAGCCCCCGCCCGAGCGGGTGTCCCTCACGTTCCCCGTCATCCGGTCCGCGCGCGAGGTGTGGCTCGTCGCCGCCGGCGCGGAGAAGGCCCCGGCGGTCGCACGGGGGCTCGCCGGCGACGACGTGACGACCACCCCGGCCGCGGGCGCCGTCGGCACGGAGCGGACGCTGTGGCTGCTCGACGTCGCTGCGGCGCAGGACCTGCCGGCCGCCCGCACCGACGGCGCGACGACAGGGACGCGCACGGGTGCGGACGACGACGCCTCGCACGCGTCCGCGGGCGGCGCGACCGCGGCCGCCGACGCGCTGTGGGCACGGGTCGACGACTACCTCGCCGCCGTCGTCGACGAGCCGGCCGACGCCGCGACGGTCGCCGCGGCGGCCGCCGGGTCCGGGCTGCCGGACATCGCCGTCGCCCCCAACCAGGGGCGGCTGCTCGAGATCCTGGCACGCGCGGTCGGCGCCCGCCGCGTGCTCGAGGTCGGCACGCTCGGCGGCTACAGCACGTGGTGGCTCGCGCAGGCGCTGCCGTCCGACGGCACCGTGGTCACCCTCGAGCTGAGCGAGGCGCACGCCGCCGTCGCGCGCGCGTCCCTCGACGCCGCCGGGGTCGGCGACCGCGTCGAGCTGCGGGTCGGCCCCGCCGCCGAGTCCCTCGACGCGCTGGTGGCCGAGCACGGCGAGCCGTTCGACCTCGTCTTCGTCGACGCCGACAAGGAGCGGCTCGCGACGTACGTCGACCGCGCGCTCGCCCTGTCGCGGCCCGGCACCCTCGTCGTCGTCGACAACGTGGTGCGCCGCGGCGCCGTGGTGCAGCCCGACCACCCCGACACGCGGGTCCAGGGCGTGCGCGCCTTCGTCGCGGCCGTCGCGCGCGACCCGCGCGTCGACGCCACCGTGCTGCAGACCGTCGGCGCCAAGGGGCACGACGGCTTCGCGCTGCTGCGCGTGCGCTGACCTCTCCGGCCGCCGCACGCCCCGTGCTGAGCGCGCGAGGTCGCGGGAGTGAGTCCGGGTCGCGGGCGTGGGCCCGCGACCTCGCCCCCACCCGCGACCTCGTGCCCGAGCCGCGGCCTCGGTGTGCGCGCGACGACGCCCCGGCCCCCTGCTCGGCGGAGCGGGGTGCCGGGGCGTCGACGGGAGGTGCTGGTGGCCGCCGTCAGCGGCCGCGGCGCGCGCGGAGCGCGGCGAGCGCCTCGTCGAGGATGGCCGCGCCGTCCTCGTCGCTGCGGCGCTCCTTCACGTACGCGAGGTGCGTCTTGTACGGCTCGTTCTTGCTGGGTGCCGGCGGGTTCGCCGGGTCCTGCCCCGCGGGGAACCCGCACCGCGGGCAGTCCCACGTCTCGGGGGCCTCGGCCGCCGCCTCCTCCGCGAAGCTCGGGCGGGTCTCGTGGCCGTTGGAGCACCAGTACGAGATCCACACCCGCGGAGCGGCGTCGCCGCGTTCCGCCTCACCCATCGGTCCCGCACCGACGCGGGACCCCCTGATCGCGCTGCCGCTCGCCATCGCCGATCTCCCTCAGTCCGAGAACTTCTCGATGAGCCCGAGCAGGACGATCATGACCGTCCAGACGAGGGCGACCGCCACCGTGATGCGGTTGAGGTTGCGCTCCGCGACACCGGACGAGCCCGCGCCGGCGGTGATGCCACCGCCGAACATGTCCGAGAGGCCGCCGCCCTTGCCCTTGTGCAGCAGCACGAGGGGGACCAGCAGGAGGCTGGTGATCACCAGGAGCACCTGGAGAGAGATTCGCAGGGCAGTCACGTCGGTGGGCTTCCTCAGCTCGGTGGTCGGGGTGCGGGCCGCGCCGTCGGGTGGCGATGACGCGATGACCGCGGTACAGGGTAGGCGACGCGGGGCGGTGCGAGCCAGCACCGCCCCGCGTCGTCGTGTCAGCCGACCTGGTGCGACTGGAACCGGACGATCTTCGCGAACTCCTCGGGGTCGAGGCTCGCACCGCCGACGAGGGCGCCGTCCACGTCCGGCTTCGCCATGATCGACGCGACGTTCGACGACTTCACCGAACCGCCGTAGAGCACGCGGACCGCGTCGGCCGTCGCCTGGTCGTACAGCTCGGCGACGCGCACGCGGATGGCGCCGCACAGCTCCTGCGCGTCCTCCGGCGTCGCCGTCTCGCCCGTGCCGATGGCCCACACGGGCTCGTAGGCCACGACGAGGCCGGCGACCTGCTCGGCCGTGAGGCCCTGCAGCGCGCCGTCCAGCTGCGCGAGCGTGTGCGGCACGTGCTCGCCGGCCTTGCGGACCTCGAGCGGCTCGCCGACGCACAGGATCGGCACGAGGCCGGCCGTGAGCGCCGACGTGACCTTGGCGTTGACCAGGGCGTCGTCCTCGTGGTGGTACTGGCGCCGCTCAGAGTGCCCGACGGCCACGTACGTGCAGCCGAGCTTCGTGAGGAACAGCGGCGAGATCTCGCCGGTGTACGCGCCGGACTCGTGGGCCGACACGTCCTGCGCGCCGTAGACGAGCTCCAGCTTGTCGGCGTCCACGAGCGTCTGCACGCTGCGCAGGTCCGTGTACGGCGGGAGCACCGCCACCTCGACCGACGCGTAGTCGTGCTTCGCGTCCTTGAGGGTCCACGCCAGCTTCTGCACGGTGTGCGTCGCCTGGTGGTGGTCGAGGTTCATCTTCCAGTTGCCCGCCATCAGCGGGGTACGGCTCGTGGCCACGGCTCAGTCCTCCAGAACTGCGATGCCCGGGAGGGTCTTGCCCTCGAGGAACTCCAGCGACGCGCCGCCGCCGGTCGAGATGTGGCCGAAGCCGGCCTCGTCGAAGCCGAGCGTGCGCACGGCCGCGGCGGAGTCGCCGCCCCCGACGATGGTGAAGCCGCCGGCGGCGCCCGCGTCGACGAGGGCCTGCGCGACGGCACGCGTGCCGGCGGCGAACGCCTCGAACTCGAACACGCCCGCGGGGCCGTTCCACACGACCGTCTTGGCGTCGGTGATCTTCGACGCGAAGAGCTCGGCGCTCTCCGGGCCGATGTCGAGACCCATCTGGTCGTCCGGGATCGCGTCGACCGCGACGGTGGTGGCCGGAGCGTCGGCGGCGAACCGCGGCGCGACGACGACGTCGACGGGCAGCACGATCTCGACGCCGCGCTCCGCGGCGGCCGCGAGGTAGCCCTTGACCGTCTCGACCTGGTCCTCCTCGAGCAGGCTCGTGCCCACCGAGCGACCCTGCGCCGCGAGGAACGTGAAGAGCATGCCGCCGCCGATGAGCAGGCGGTCGGCCTTGCCGATGAGGTTCTCGATGACGCCGAGCTTGTCGGAGACCTTCGAGCCGCCGAGCACGACGACGTACGGGCGCGCCGGGGCGTCGGTCGCCTTGCGCAGCGACTCGACCTCCTTGAGCACCAGCTGGCCGACGGCGTGCGGGAGCCGCTGCGCGACGTCGTAGACCGACGCCTGCTTGCGGTGCACGACGCCGAAGCCGTCGGACACGAACGCGTCCGCGAGGGACGCCAGCTCGTCGGCGAGCGCACCGCGCTCGGCGTCGTCCTTGGACGTCTCGCGCGCGTCGAAGCGGACGTTCTCCAGCAGCGCGAGCTGCCCGTCCTCGAGCGCCGCGACGGTGGCCCGCGCCGACTCGCCGACGAGGTCCTCGGCGAGCGCGACCGGCTGGCCGAGCAGCTCGCCGAGCCGCTCCGCGACGGGCGCGAGCGAGTACTTCGCCTCGGGCGTGCCCTTCGGGCGACCCAGGTGGGCGACGACGACGACGCGCGCGCCCGCGCCGAGCAGCGCCTGCAGCGTCGGCAGCGCGGCGCGGATGCGGCCGTCGTCCGTGATGGTGGTGCCGTCGAGCGGCACGTTGAAGTCCGAGCGGACGAGCACGCGCTTGCCGCGCAGGTCGCCCAGGTCGTCGATGGTCTTCATGGTCTCCTACCTCGCTGCCGCCGGGCGGAGCCGACGGCCGGTGCACGGCCCCGGCGGCGCCGGGGGCTCGGGGCGCACGGCCCCGGACACGGCAGCGTCCGCGTGCGCCGGGCCGGTGGCCTCGGCGCACGCGGACGCATGGACTGCCTACGGACGCGTCGTCAGGAGAGACGCTCGCCGACGTACTCCGTCAGCTTGACGAGGGAGTTCGAGTAGCCCCACTCGTTGTCGTACCAGGAGACGACCTTCACCAGGTCGCCCGACACCTTGGTGAGCTTCGAGTCGAAGATGCTCTGGTGCGGGTTCGTCACGATGTCCGACGACACGATCTCGTCGTCGACGTACTCGAGGACGCCCTTGAGCGGGCCCTCCGCGGCGGCCTTCACGGCGGCGTTGACCTCGTCGACCGTGACCTCGCGGCTCGCGGTGAACGTCAGGTCCGTGGCCGAGCCCGTGATGACCGGCACGCGGAGCGCGTAGCCGTCGAGCTTGCCCTTGAGCTCGGGAAGGACGAGCGACACGGCCTTGGCGGCACCCGTCGACGTCGGGACGATGTTCTGCGCGGCGGCGCGGGCCCGGCGGAGGTCCTTGTGGGGACCGTCCTGCAGGTTCTGGTCGCCCGTGTACGCGTGGATCGTCGTCATGAGGCCGCGCTCGATGCCGATGGCGTCGTTCAGGGCCTTGGCGAGCGGCGCGAGGCAGTTCGTCGTGCAGGACGCGTTGGAGATGATGTGCTGCGTCGCCGCGTCGTACTGCTCGTGGTTCACGCCGACGACGAACGTGCCGTCCTCGTTCTTGGCGGGCGCGGAGATGATGACCTTCTTCGCACCGGCCTCGATGTGCGCCTTGGCCTTCTCGGCGTCCGTGAAGAAGCCGGTGGACTCGATGACGATGTCCGCACCGAGCTCGCCCCAGGGCAGGTCGGCCGGGTTGCGCTCGGCGAGCGCACGGATCGCCTTGCCGTCGACGATGATGTTCTCGTCGTCGAAGTCCACGCTCAGCGGGAAGCGGCCCAGGACCGTGTCGTACTTGAGCAGGTGGGCCAGGGTCTTGTTGTCCGTCAGGTCGTTGACCCCGACGATCTCGATGTCGGCCCCCGAGGCCACGATGGCGCGGTAGAAGTTGCGCCCGATGCGGCCGAAGCCGTTGATGCCGACCTTGATGGTCACTTGCCCTCCTCGGCACGCGCCGAGCAGAGCCCGGCGCACACAGTTGGTGTCGGTCACGCACGCCGCTGTGCGTCCCGGTCGCCGGCCCGCCACGACGCGGGGACGTTGCCCAGCGTGTTGCGCGCGCGTTGCGATCGGATGACCCGAGCCTATACCCCGTGGCTCAGGTCACGCCCATGACGTTGGTCCGGCACCCCACCCGTTCGCATGCTGGACGATCGCCCGGCTGCGCGGCGGGGGGCGGCGCCGCGGTCACAGGTCGAGCAGCTCCGGGCTGAGCCCGGCCTCGGTGTCGGGGATGCCGAGCTCGACCGCCCGGCGGTCGGCGGTGGCGAGCAGCCGGCGGATGCGGCCGGCGACCGCGTCCTTCGTCAGGGGCGGGTCGGCGAGCTTGCCGAGCTCCTCGAGCGAGGCCTCCTTGTGCGCGAGCCGCAGCTCGCCGGCCTGGCGCAGGTGCTCGGGCAGGTCCTCGCCGAGGATCTCGAACGCCCGCTCGACGCGCGCACCGGCCGCGACCGCGGCCCGGGCCGACCGGCGCAGGTTCGCGTCGTCGAAGTTCGCGAGCCGGTTCGCGGTGCCGCGCACCTCGCGCCGCACCCGCCGCTCCTCCCAGACCAGCATCGTGTCGTGCGCGCCGAGCCGCGCGAGCATCGCGCCGATGGCGTCGCCGTCGCGGATGACGACCCGGTCGACGCCGCGGACGTCGCGCGCCTTCGCCGTCACGCCCAGCCGGCGCGCCGCGCCGACGAGCGCGAGCGCGGCCTCGGGCCCGGGGCAGGTGACCTCGAGCGCCGACGAGCGGCCGGGCTCGGTCAGCGACCCGTGCGCGAGGAACGCGCCGCGCCACGCCGCCTCCGCCTCGCCGATGCCGGCGGACACGACCTGCGGCGGCAGGCCCCGCACCGGGCGCCCGCGGTTGTCGAGCAGCCCGGTTTGGCGCGCCAGCGACTCGCCGTCCTTGACCACGCGCACGACGTACCTGCTGCCGCGCCGCAGCCCGCCCCCGGAGACGACGATGATGTCGCTCTCGTGGCCGTACACCTCGGCGATGGCCTGCCGCAGGCGGCGCGCGGCGATGCCCGTGTCCAGCTCGGCCTCGATGACGATGCGCCCGGAGATGATGTGGAGGCCGCCGGCGAAGCGGAGGGTCGCGGAGATCTCCGCCTTGCGGCACGAGATCTTGTCCACCTTGAGGCGGGCGAGCTCGTCCTTCACCTGTGCCGTCAACGCCATGCGGTCATCCTGCCATTGCCGGACACCTGTCCGTGGTCGCCTCCGCGGACGTCCCCGACGTCACGTGCGTCACCCCGGGGTGCGGGTCCCGACGTCCCCCAGGTACCCCTCCACGACGTCGCGCAGCGCCGCCGCGAGCCGCAGGGGGTCGTGCACGTCGCGCTCGTCGCCGCGGCTCACCTGCCGGACGAGCAGCCGCGCCCCGAGCGCGCCGCACCGGTCGGCGAGCACCGAGACGTCGTCCACGGACGCGGGGTCGGCGACGACCGCGTGCAGCGGCAGGTCCGGCGCGTGGGCACGCAGCACGTCGAGGTGGTCGCCCGGGCGCATGCCGGCGGTCTCCCCCTCCTCGGGCGTGAGGTTGAGGACCACGACGATGCGCGCCGTCGTCTCCAGGAGCGCCGCGCGCAGCTCCGGCACCAGCAGGTGGGGCAGGACGGACGTGTACCAGGATCCGGGGCCGAGGAGGACCCAGTCCGCCGCCCGCACCGCCTCGACGGCCTCCGCGCACGCCGGCGGCGCCGGCGGGTCGAGCCGCACGTGCTCGATCGCGTCGACCGTGCGCGCCACCTCGCTCTGCCCCACGACCACGTCGAGCGTCCCGTCCGGGCGCCGCACGTCCGCCTCGATCCGCAACGGCACCGACGCCATCGGCAGCACGCGGCCGCGCGCACCGAGCAGCCGGCCGACGAGGTCGAGTCCCCCGACGGTGTCGCCCAGGAGCTCCCACAGCGCGACGATCAGCAGGTTCCCCACCGCGTGCCGGTCGAGCGGGCCGTCCGTCGCGAAGCGGTGCTGGAGCAGGTCGCGCCACGTGCGGCCCCAGTCGGAGTCGTCGGTCAGGGCGGACAGCGCCATGCGCAGGTCACCGGGAGGCAGCACGCCCAGCTCCTCCCGCAGGCGGCCGGACGAGCCGCCGTCGTCCGCGACCGTGACGACCGCGGTGATCCGGTCCGTCATGAGCCGCAGCGCCGACAGCGACGCCGAGAGCCCGTGCCCGCCGCCCAGCGCCACGACGGCGGGCCGCCGCGGGTCCTGCGGCCGCGCCGACGCCGTCGCGCTCACTCCTTGCCCAGGTCGCGCGCCGTCACCTGGACCCGGTGCCCGCGCTCACGCAGCCGCGCCCCCATCGCCTCGCTGATCGCCACCGAGCGGTGCTTGCCGCCCGTGCAGCCCACGGCGATCGTGACGTAGCGCTTCTCCTCCTTGAGGTACCCGGCGAGCACCGGCTCGAGCGCGTCGACGTACCGCTCGACGAACGTCGTGGCGCCCGGCAGGCCGAGCACGTAGTCACGCACGGGCGCGTCCCGCCCCGACAGGTGCCGCAGCTCGGTGATCCAGTACGGGTTCGACAGGAAGCGCACGTCGACCACGTGGTCCGCGTCGAGGGGCAGGCCGTACTTGAAGCCGAACGAGACGACCGACACGCGCAGGACCTCCTCGCCGGGCCCGCTCACGGCGGCGCGGACCTCCCGCGCGAGGTCGTGCACGTTGAGCTCGGAGGTGTCGATGACGACGTCCGCCTGCTCACGCAGCTCCCCGAGGAGCGACCGCTCGAGGGCGATGCCGTCGAGGATCCGGCCCTCGCCCTGCAACGGGTGCGGGCGGCGCACCTGCTCGAACCGGCGGACCAGCACCTCGTCGGACGAGTCGAGGAACAGCAGCCGCACGTCGACGCCGCCGGTGCGCAGCTGCTCGAGGACGCCCGCCAGCGCGGCGAAGTACTCGCGGCCGCGCACGTCGATGACGGCGCCGAGCCGGCGCGCGCCCGACCCGACGGGGCCGCTCGTGAGCATGCCGACGAGGTGGGTGAGCATCTGCGCCGGCAGGTTGTCGACGACGTACCAGCCGAGGTCCTCGAGGACGGCGGCGGTGCGCGTGCGCCCGGCGCCGGACATGCCGGTGATGACCAGGACCTGCGCCTGGTCCAGGACGGGGGCCTCGGCCGCCGCCTCGAGCGCGGGGATGCCGGAGGGGACGGTGATGGGCGACGGCTCGCTCATGCGTTCAGGATGCCAGCCCGGTCGTCCCGCGCCTCCGGGGACCCGCCGGACGAGTTCGTCGGGTCGCCCGCCGGGTCCGGCGGCTCCTGCCTGTCCTCCGCCGCCGTGCCGTCCGCCGCCGCGCCGTCCGCCGCCGTGCCGTCCGCCGCCGGCCCGGCCGCCACGTGCGCGGGCGTGCCGCCACCGAGCGCCGCCACGACGGCCTCCGCCGTGCGCGCGCCCATGCCGGGCACGGTCGCGATCTCGTCCGCCGACGCCGCTCGCAGGCGCTTCACCGAGCCGAAGTGCCGCAGCAGTGCGGCCTTGCGTGCCGGCCCGAGACCCGGCACGTCGTCGAGCACCGAGGCGGTCATGCCCTTGCTGCGCCGCTTGCGGTGGGCGGAGATCGCGAACCGGTGCGCCTCGTCGCGGACGCGCTGGAGCAGGTACAGGCCCTCCGAGCTGCGCTGGAGGATGACCGGGTACTCCTCCCCCGGCACCCACACCTCCTCGAGCCGCTTCGCCAGGCCGCACAGGGCGACGTCGTCGACGCCGAGCTCCGCCAACGCGGCCGCGGCCGCGGCGACCTGCGGCGGCCCGCCGTCGACCACCACGAGGTTGGGCGGGTACGCGAACCGGGCCGGACGGCCGGTGGTGGCGTCGACCTCGCCGCTGCGCGGGCCGTCGTCCTCCTCGCCGTCGCCGAGGTCGGGGTCGCCGAGCTGCGAGCGCTCCGCGAGGTAGCGGCGGAACCGGCGCGTGATGACCTCGTGCATCGCGGCCGTGTCGTCGCGGGCGCCCTGCCCCTCGGGTCCGCGCACGCTGAACAGGCGGTACTCGCTCTTGCGCGCGAGGCCGTCCTCGAACACCACCATCGACGCCGACTGGTACGTGCCCTGGTTGTGCGAGACGTCATAGCACTCGATGCGCAGCGGCGCCGTCGGCAGGTCGAGCGCCTCCTGGATCTCGCGCAGCGCCTGGCTGCGCGTCGTGAGGTCGCCGGCGCGCCGCGTGCGGTGCAGCGCGAGCGCGTGCTCGGCGTTGCGCAGGACCGTGCGCGCCAGCTCCGCCTTGTCGCCGCGCTGCGCGACGCGCACCTGGACGCGGCTACCGCGCAGGCCCGTCAGCCAGGTCTGCACCTGCTCGAGGTTGGTCGGCAGCACCGGCACGAGGACCTCACGCGGGACGGCACCGGTCGCGGCGCCGTCGGCGGCGTCCTCGCCGCCGTAGACCTGCTGCAGCAGGTGCTCGACCAGCTCCGCGTCGTCCAGGTCCTCGACCTTCTCCACGACCCACCCGCGCTGGCCGCGGATGCGCCCGTCGCGCACGTGGAACACCTGGACGGCCGCCTCGAGCTCGTCCCCGGCCATCGCGAAGAGGTCCGCGTCCGTGCCGTCCGACAGCACGACGGCGTTGCGCTCCGTCGCCTTCTCCAGGGTGGCGACGTCGTCGCGGAGGCGCGCGGCCCGCTCGAAGTCGAGCTCGGCGGCCGCCTCCTTCATGCGCTGCGTCAGGCGCCGCGTGAAGCGGGCCGTGTCCCCCGCCATGAAGTCGCAGAAGTCCTGCGCGAGCTGGTGGTGGTCCTCGGTGGAGATCCGCCCCACGCAGGGCGCGGAGCACTTGTCGATGTACCCGAGCAGGCACGGCCGGCCCTGCTGCCGCGCCCGCTTGAACACGCCCGCCGAGCAGGTCCGCACCGGGAAGACGCGCAGCAGGAGGTCCACCGTCTCGCGGATCGCCCACGCGTGCGCGTACGGCCCGAAGTAGCGGGTGCCCGGCCGCTTGGCGCCACGCATGACCTGCACGCGCGGCACCTCGTCCGCCATCGTGACGGCCAGGTACGGGTACGACTTGTCGTCGCGGTACTTGACGTTGAACCGCGGGTCGAACTCCTTGATCCAGGAGTACTCGAGCGCGAGCGCCTCGACCTCGGTGCCGACCACGGTCCACTGCACCGACGCGGCGGTGGTGACCATCTGCTGGGTGCGCGGGTGCAGGTGCGCGATGTCCTGGAAGTAGCTGTTCAGCCGGTTGCGCAGGCTCTTGGCCTTGCCGACGTAGATCACGCGGCCGTGCTCGTCGCGGAACCGGTAGACCCCGGGTGCGTCGGGGATCTCCCCGGGCGCAGGACGGTACGTCGCGGGATCGGCCATGCGTTCGAGCCTAGTTCGCCGCACCGACACCCTCGGTCGTGAGGCGCCTCACTCGTAGGGTGGCCGCATGCCCCCGATGCACACGTACACGGTCGACCTGCGGTGGACGGGAGCGGGCGCGGCCGGCACCGCCTCGTACACCTCGTACGGGCGGGAGCACACGCTCTCGGCGCCGGGCAAGCCGCCGGTCCCGGGGTCCTCGGACCCCGCGTTCCGCGGGGACGCCGCCCTGTGGTCGCCCGAGGAGCTGCTCGTCGGGGCGCTGGCGCAGTGCCACATGCTGTGGTTCCTGCACCTGGCGGCACAGCGCGGCGTGGTCGTCGTCGGCTACGCCGACCACCCGACGGGCGCGATGCGGGTCGAGGCGGCGGGCCACGGCCAGTTCACGGAGGTCGTGCTCCGCCCGCAGGTGCGGGTGCTGGCCGGCACAGCGCTGCCCGACGGCGGACCCGTCACCGACGCGGTGCTGGCCGAGGTGCACCGCGCGGCGCACGAGCACTGCTTCATCGCCCGCTCCGTCAACTTCCCCGTGCGGCAGGAGCCGGCTCCGGTGACGCACGGCACCTCGGACGCCTGACCCGCGCAGGCAGCCTCCGATGCCGACGGGCGGACGCGACGCCCGACGCCGCCGGGCGCCCGGGCGACGCGGCCGCGTCCGACGCGGCCACTGCGCTCCCGGCGCGTCAGGCGTTCGCGGCGACCGGCTCCCGCTCCGCCTCGAGGACCTCGGCGAGGAACCGGCCGGTGTGGCTGGCCTCGACACCGGCGACGTGCTCGGGGGTGCCCTCGGCGACGACCATGCCGCCGCCGCTGCCGCCCTCGGGCCCCATGTCGATCACCCAGTCGGCGTTCTTGATCACGTCGAGGTTGTGCTCGATGACGATGACCGAGTTGCCCTTGTCGACGAGCGTCTGGAGCACGCCCAGCAGCTTGCGGATGTCCTCGAAGTGCAGGCCGGTGGTCGGCTCGTCGAGCACGTACACCGTCCGGCCCGTCGAGCGCCGCTGGAGCTCCGCCGCCAGCTTCACGCGCTGGGCCTCGCCGCCCGACAGCGTCGGCGCCGGCTGACCGAGGCGCACGTACCCCAGCCCGACGTCGACGAGCGTGCGCAGGTGACGCGCGATCGCCGGCACGGCGGCGAAGAACTCGGCCGCCTCGGCGATGGGCATGTCGAGGACGTCCGCGACCGTCTTGCCCTTGAAGTGGACCTCGAGCGTCTCGCGGTTGTACCGGGCGCCGTGGCACACCTCGCACGGCACGTAGACGTCCGGCAGGAAGTTCATCTCGATCTTCAGCGTGCCGTCGCCCGAGCAGGCCTCGCAGCGGCCGCCCTTGACGTTGAAGGAGAAGCGTCCGGGCGTGTAGCCGCGGACCTTCGCCTCGGACGTCTCCGCGAAGAGGCGGCGGACGTGGTCCCACACGCCGGTGTAGGTGGCGGGGTTCGACCGCGGCGTGCGCCCGATCGGTCCCTGGTCGACGTGCACGACCTTGTCGAGGTGCTCGAGGCCGGTCACGCGGCGGTGCCGGCCGGCGACCTGACGGGCGCCGTTCAGCTCGTTCGCCATGACCGTGTAGAGGATCGAGTTCACGAGCGTCGACTTGCCCGAGCCGGACACACCGGTCACGGCCGTGAGCGTGCCGAGCGGGAACGACACGTCGATCCCGCGGAGGTTGTGCTCACGGGCGCCGACGACGGTGACCTTCCGCGCCGGGTCGACGGGCCGCCGCGTCGCGGGCGTCCCGATCGAGCGCCGGCCCGACAGGTAGGCGCCCGTCATCGACTCGCGCGAGGCGAGGAGCCCCTTCAGGTCGCCGGAGTGCACGACGTGACCGCCGTGCTCGCCGGCGCCCGGGCCGATGTCGACGATCCAGTCGGCGGTGCGGATCGTGTCCTCGTCGTGCTCGACGACGATGAGCGTGTTGCCGAGGTCGCGCAGGCGCGTCAGCGTGTCGATCAGGCGCCGGTTGTCCCGCTGGTGCAGCCCGATGGAGGGCTCGTCGAGGACGTACAGCACGCCGACGAGGCCGGAGCCGATCTGCGTCGCGAGCCGGATACGCTGCGCCTCGCCGCCGGACAGCGTGCCGGCGGGGCGCATGAGCGACAGGTAGTCCAGGCCGACGTCGAGGAGGAACCCGAGCCGCGCCTGGATCTCCTTGAGCACCTGCGCCGCGATGGCGCGCTCGCGCTCGCCCAGCTCGAGCTGGTCGAGGAACACGCGCGCCTCGTTGATCGGCAGGTCGCACACCTCGGCGATCGAGCGGCCGCCGACCCTCACCGCGAGCACCTCGGGCTTGAGCCGCGCGCCCTTGCACACCGGGCACGGGACCTCGCGCATGTAGGCCTCGTACTTCTCCTTGCTCCACTCGGACTCGGTCTCGGAGTGGCGGCGCTCGAGGAACGTCAGGACGCCCTCGAAGCCGGTGGAGTACGTCCGCTCGCGGCCCCAGCGGTTGCGGTAGCGGACCTTCACCTCGTGGTTCTCGCCGTGCAGCACCGCGTCCTTTGCACGCTTGGGCAGGGCACGCCAGGGCGTGTCCATCGAGAAGCCCATGTCCTGCGCGAGCGCGGTGAGCACGCGCGTGAAGTACTCGGACGACACCTGCGACCACGGTGCCACCGCGCCCTGCGCGAGCGAGAGCTCGTCGTCCGGGATGACGAGGTCCGGGTCCACCTCGAGCCGCGAGCCGATGCCGGTGCACTCCGGGCACGCGCCGTAGGGCGCGTTGAAGGAGAACGTGCGCGGCTCGATCTCGTCGAGCGTCAGGACGTGGTCGTTGGGGCAGGCCCGGTGCTCGGAGAACCGGCGCTCGCGCTCGGGGTCGTCCGCGTCGGCGTCGACCAGCTCGACGACGAGCAGGCCGCCCGCGAGCAGCAGCGCGGTCTCGACCGAGTCGGTGAGCCGGCGCTGGACGCCGTCGCGCGACACGAGCCGGTCGACGACCACCTCGATGTCGTGCTTGAGCTTCTTCTCCAGCGTCGGCGGCGTCGCGAGCTGGACGACCTCGCCGTCGACCCGTGCGCGCGAGAACCCCTTGCCCTGCAGCTCGCGGAACAGCTCGGAGTACTCGCCCTTGCGCCCGCGGACCACCGGCGCGAGCACCTGGTAGCGGGTGCCCTCGGGGAGCTCGAGCAGCCGGTCGACGATCTGCTGCGGCGTCTGCGCCGTCACGCGCTCCCCGCAGACGGGGCAGTGCTGCGTGCTTGCGCGCGCGAAGAGCAGGCGCAGGTAGTCGTAGACCTCCGTGATGGTGCCGACGGTCGACCGCGGGTTCCGGTTGGTCGACTTCTGGTCGATCGACACCGCGGGCGAGAGACCCTCGATGAAGTCGACGTCGGGCTTGTCCATCTGGCCGAGGAACTGGCGTGCGTACGCGGACAACGACTCGACGTACCGGCGCTGCCCCTCGGCGAAGATCGTGTCGAAGGCGAGGGACGACTTGCCGGAGCCCGACAGGCCCGTGAACGCGATGAGGGCGTCACGGGGCAGGTCGAGGTCGACGTTCCGCAGGTTGTGCTCCCGCGCTCCGCGGACCACCAGGCGATCGTTCACAGCGGACCACTCTACGTGCGACCTCCGACAATCGCACACGTGTTCGACGTCACGCCGCCGCCGGGAACACGCGGTCCCGTCGCGCGGCGGAGACCAGAGGCCCACCCGCCCGCGGACGCGTCCGCTCGCCGGGCGGCACGGTGCCGTCACGGAGAGGATGGGCGGCACGACCCCGCCCGGCACCTGCCACCGGGCGACGAGCGCGGCCGGTCCGAGCCGGCCGGGAGGACGGAGATGACGTACACCGGTGACGTGCGGGCGGGTGGGCCCACCGACGTCCGCGTCCTCGACGACGCGGAGATCCGCAAGGCGGCCGTGGGCCCCGACGGCAACAACGCCTACCTCGTCACGTGCCGCCGCTCGGGCGCCCAGCTGCTCGTCGACGCCGCCGCCGACCCGGACCGGCTGCTCGCGCTCGTGCGCGAGGGGTCGGGCTCGGCCCGTCTCGACGTCGTGGTGACGACGCACCGGCACGCCGACCACCTCGGCGCCCTCGCGTCCGTCGAGGCGGTCACCGGCGCGACGCTCGCGGCGGGCGCGGACGACGCGGACGCGATCGCGGCCGCCCTCGACCGACCGGTCCCCCGGCGGCTCGTCCACGGCGACACGCTCACGGTCGGACACCTCGTGCTCGAGGTCGTCGCGCTGCGCGGGCACACGCCCGGCTCGGTCGCGCTGGCGCTGCGCGAGCCCGAACGGGCCGTGGCGCCGGACGCCGTGCCGCACCGGGTCCACCTCTTCACCGGCGACAGCCTGTTCCCGGGTGGCCTCGGCGCGACGGGCGGCGACGCCGAGCGCTTCGCGCGGTTGTACGCCGACGTCGTCGAGCGCGTCTTCGACCGCTTCGGCGACGACACCTGGGTGTACCCGGGGCACGGCGCCGACACCACGCTGGGCGCCGAGCGACCGCACCTCGCCGAGTGGCGGGCGCGGGGCTGGTGAGGCACGCGCGGCGCCCCGCGGCTCAGTCCTCCAGCGGCCCGAGGACCGACGCGGCCACCGTCGCGTGCGCCGACTCGTCGTCCGACGGGTGGTACATGCCGGCGAGCACGTCGCGGTAGAGCCGCGCCAGCTCGCTGCCTGTGAAGTACGCGCCGCCGCCCGACACCCGCAGCGCGAGGTCGACCACGTCGCGCGCGGTCTCGGTGGCGCGCACCTTGACGCCCACGAGCTGCGCGAACCAGCGGCTGCCGTGGTCGGCCCGCTCGTCCACGTCCCGCGCGAGGGCGAAGACCTGCAGCTCGGCGCCGTCCTGCGCGAGCGCCGCGTCGGCCACCTTCCACCGGATGTCGGGGTCCTGCGCGTAGCTGCGGCCGCCGTGCTTCATCGACGTCCGGCGCCGCGCGTGCGCGACGCCCAGCTCGAGCGCACGCCGGCCGATGCCGGTGTACACGGCCGCGAGCAGCACCTCGAACACCGCGAAGAGCGCGAACATGAACGGGTCGGCGCTCGGGCCCACCGGGAGCCGCCGGTACACGCGGTCCGCCGGCGCGTACGCACCCTCCAGCACGGTCGTCGCCGACTGCGTCGCCCGCATGCCGAGCGTGTCCCAGTCGTCCTTCGTGGTGACGCCGCCGTCGGCGCGGGACACGACACCGTGCACCAGCCGCGGGTCGTCGGGGTCGGAGTCGTCGAGGCCGAACGTGGCGAGCCGCGTCCACACCGGGGACAGCGACGTGAAGATCTTCGTGCCGGAGTAGCGGTAGCCGCCGTCCCCCGCCGGCTCCGCCCGCGTGCGTGAGCCGAACATCACGAGGTCGTTGCCGGCCTCGGAGTTGCCGAACGCGAACACCTCGCCCGCGGCGGCGTCCCGCAGGACGAACTCGACCGAGTCGTCGCCCCGCGCGACGAGGAGGGCCGCGAGACCGGTGACGACGAGGTGCATGTTGACCGCGAGGGCCGTCGCGGGCGCCGCAGCGGCGAGCCGGACCTGCTCGCGCGCGACCTCCTCCAGCGTGAGACCGGCGCCGCCGAGCCGCTCGGGCACGAAGGCGGTCAGGTAGCCCGCGGACACGAGGTCGGCGAGGTCCTCGTGCGGGAACGTGTTGTCCCGGTCGTGCGCCTCGGCGCGGGCGTGCACCCGTGCCAGGAGGTCGTCGGTCAGCAGGGTGCGCAGGGACCGGGTCATCGGCCGCCGCCCGTCGTGGAGGTCATGCACCCACTCTGCCACCGGGCCACGACGCACCCTGCTCGGACCGGCGGGCCGTGGCGCGCCTCACCTGCGGCAGGATGACGGCCATGACGACCTTCGCCGTCCGCTACACCTACGACGACCGCACCGACGTCCGGGACGTCGTGCGGCCCGAGCACCGCGCGTGGCTGGCCGGCCTCGCGGACGCCGGGACCCTGCTCGGGTCGGGCCCGTTCGCGGACGACGGGACGCCCGGTGCGCTGCTCGTCCTGCGCGCCGGTGACGAGGGTGCGCTGCGCGGCCTGCTGGCGCAGGACCCGTTCGCGCGCGAGGGGCTCGTCGCCGCGACCGAGGTCCGCGCGTGGCAGCTCGTGCTCGGGCCCTGGGCGGCCGACGCCTGACCACGGGCGACGGACCGACGGTGGGGCGCCCGCACGGGCGTCCCACCGGTCTCACACCTCGTCGGCCGGCTCCACGGCACGGGTACCGGTGCGACGCGACACGAGCAGGCTCGCCGCCGTGGCCGTCAGCAGGGCCGTCGCGATGACGACGAGCGAGAGCCACGTCGGCACCTCGGGTGCCCAGGTGACGGGCCGCCCGCCGTTGAGGAACGGCACCGAGTTGGTCGCCAGCGCCTCCAGCACGAGCTTGCCGCCGATGAACGCGAGGATCGCCGCCAGCCCGTACGGCAGGTAGACGAGCCGGTCGAGCAGCCCGCCGAGCAGGAAGTACAGCTGGCGCAGGCCCATGAGCGCGAACACGTTCGCCGTGAACACGATGAACGGGTCGTGCGTGAGACCGAAGATCGCGGGGATCGAGTCGAACGCGAAGAGCAGGTCCGTCGTGCCGATCGCCAGGAACACGACGAGCAGCGGCGTGAAGACGCGGCGCCCCTCGTGCTCGGTGCGCACGTTGCCGCCGTCGTACGCCGGCGACATGGGCAGCACGCGACGCGCACCCCGGACCAGCGCGTTCTCCTCGTACTCCTCGTCACCGCCGCCGCCCTCCCGCAGGAGCTTGACGGCCGTGTACACGAGGAACGCGCCGAACAGGTAGAAGACCCACGTGTTCCGCTCGATGATCGCCGCACCGGCGAGGATGAACGCGGCCCGCAGGACGAGCGCGACGACGATGCCGACCATGAGCACGCGCTGCTGCTGCTCCCGGGGCACGGCGAAGCTCGACATGATGAGCAGGAACACGAAGAGGTTGTCGACCGACAGGCTGTACTCGGTGAGCCAGCCCGCCACGAACTCCCCCGCCGGCGCGGAGCCGCCCACGACGGCGAGCAGGCCCGCGAACGCCAGCGCGAGGCCGACGTAGACCGCCACCCAGGTCACGCTCTCCCGCGTCGACGGCACGTGCGGCCGGCGCCGGACGATCGCGAGGTCGACCAGCAGGATGCCGACGACGGCGACGAGCGACGCGACCTCGAACACCACGGGGAGCTCGTGCGTCACGCGCGCGGCTCCTGCCGGTCGGCGGGCGCGTCGACGTGCGGGTCCGCGGGGCCGTCGACCGGCGCGTCGAGGTGGGCGCCGAGGCGCGCCTCCTGCGCCGACGCGTGCTCCAGCGCGCTCGCGGTGGCGTCGAGCCGCGTGCGGCGCAGTGAGAGGAGCGTCGTCACGAGCAGCGTGACGAGGATGAACCCGAGCGACACGGGCGTCGAGATCTCCGGGACGGCCGTGACGTGCTCGCCGCCGTTGATGAACGGCAGCTCGTTGGTGTGCAGCGCGTGGATCACCAGCTTGACGCCGATGAACCCGAGGATCGCACCGAGGCCGTACGACAGGTAGACGAGCTTGTCGAGCAGCCCGTCGATGAGGAAGAACAGCTGGCGCAGACCGAGCAGCGAGAACGCGTTCGCCGCGAAGACGAGGTACGTCTCCTGCGTCAGGCCGAAGATCGCGGGGATCGAGTCGACGGCGAAGATGATGTCGGCCGTGCCGATCGCGACCATGACGATGAGCATCGGCGTGATGAGCCGCTGCCCGTCGCGCCGGACGACCATCTTGTCCTCGACGTAGTCGTCGGTCGTGCGGAACACTCGCCGCGTCAGCCGCAGGACCGCGTTCTCCTTGTACTCGCCCTCGTCCTCCCTGCCGGAGCGGATCTGCGCCCACGCCGTGTACAGCAGGAACGCGCCGAAGAGGTAGAAGATCGCGCTGAACCGCTCGATGAAGGCGGCGCCGACGAAGATGAAGACCGTGCGCAGCACCAGCGCGATCGTGATGCCGATGAGCAGCACCTTCTGTTGGTACAGCCGCGGCACGCGGAAGCTCGCCATGATGAGCACGAACACGAAGAGGTTGTCGATCGACAGGCTCTTCTCCGTGATGTAGCCGGCGAAGTACTCGCCGCCGTACGTGCTGCCGGCGGCGGCCCACACGACGACGCCGAAGAGCAGGGCGATGCCGACGTAGCCGGCGGACCACCACGCCGACTCGCGGAGCGTCGGCTCGTGCGGGGACCGCACGTGGCCGACGTAGTCGACGGCGAGCATGAGCAGGATGGCGCCGACCGTGATGGCCCACACCCAGCCGGGAACGTCCACAGGACAGACCTCTCGATCGGGACGACGGATGACCGGAGGTCTCTTCCGCCGGCGCACGCGCGGGACCGATCGGGCCCGGGACGTGCGACGCAGCCGACGCACCGGGCCGGCAACGCTGGCGACCGTGATGACGATGACGTCGTGGGGAGTACTCCCCTCCGCCGACCATCATAGGCGCCGGTCGCCCGACACCGCCCGGAGCCGCCTCAGACGAGGCAGAACTCGTTGCCCTCCGGGTCGAGCATGACGACCCAGAATCCGGACCCCGGCTCGTCGAACTCCTGCACCACGCGGCCGCCCAGGTCCGCCAGCGCGCGGGCACGGGCGCGCACGGCCTCCCGGTCGGGCTCGGCACCGCGCGGGCCGCCGCCGGGCAGCCGGACGTCGAGGTGCACCCGGTTCTTCGCCGTCTTCCCCTCCGGCACGCGCTGCAGGAAGATGCGCGGTCCGTCGCCGGCGGGGTCCACGATCGCGTACCCGTCGTTCCAGCGCTCCTCCGGCATGCCCCAGGCGCGCAGCGCGGACTCCCAGTCGTCGACACCGGCGGGCGGCGGCTCCTCGACGTACCCGAGGACGTGCGCCCAGAAGGTCCCGAGCGCCCGCGGGTCGTGCGCGTCGAACGTGAGCTGGAGCCTGCGGTCCATCGGTCCTCCTCGTCGCGGTCAAGCGGTGGCGGCGTGCATCTGCCGGAGCTCCTTCTTCAGCCCCGAGATCTCGTCGCGCAGCCGCGCCGCGAGCTCGAACTGCAGCTCGCCGGCGGCCGCGTGCATCTGGTCGGTGAGCTGCTGGATGAGGTCGGCCAGCTCGCCGGCGGCGGCCCCGACGAGCCGCGTGCGCTCGTCGGTCGCGCCCTTCCGCGAGCCCAGGCCGGGCACGGGCGCCTTGCCGCGGCTCGTCTGGCGACCGGCGCCCCCGAGGAGCTCCGCGGTGTCCGCGTCCTCGCGGGCGAGCAGGTCGGTGATGTCGTTGATCCGCTTGCGCAGCGGCTGCGGGTCGATGCCGTGCTCGCGGTTGTACGCGACCTGTCGCTCGCGCCGGCGGTTCGTCTCGTCGATCGCGCTCGCCATGGCCGGCGTGATGCGGTCCGCGTACATGTGCACCTGCCCCGACACGTTGCGGGCGGCACGGCCGATGGTCTGGATCAGCGAGGTCCCCGAGCGCAGGAACCCCTCCTTGTCGGCGTCGAGGATCGCGACGAGCGACACCTCGGGCAGGTCGAGACCCTCGCGCAGCAGGTTGATGCCGACGAGCACGTCGTACTGACCCATCCGCAGCTCGCGCAGCAGCTCCACGCGCCGCAGCGTGTCGACCTCCGAGTGCAGGTACCGGACCCGGACGTCCTTCTCGAGCAGGTAGTCCGTGAGGTCCTCGGCCATCTTCTTCGTCAGCGTCGTCACGAGGACGCGCTCGTCGCGGTCGACCCGGTCGCGGATCTCCCCGAGCAGGTCGTCGATCTGCCCCTGCGTCGGCTTCACCACGACCTCGGGGTCGACGAGACCGGTCGGCCGGATGATCTGCTCGACGACGCCGTCGGACATGGACAGCTCGTAGCTGCCCGGCGTGGCCGACAGGTACACCGTCTGCCCGATCCGCTCGACGAACTCCTCCCAGCGCAGCGGGCGGTTGTCCGTCGCGCTCGGCAGGCGGAAGCCGTGGTCCACGAGCGCGCGCTTGCGCGACATGTCGCCCTCGAACATGGCCCCGATCTGCGGCACCGTCACGTGCGACTCGTCGATGACGAGCAGGAAGTCCTCGGGGAAGTAGTCGAGCAGCGTGTTCGGCGCCGAACCCGGCGCGCGCCCGTCGATGTGCCGCGAGTAGTTCTCGATGCCGGAGCACGAGCCGACCTGCCGCATCATCTCGATGTCGTATGTCGTCCTCATCTGCAGGCGCTGTGCCTCGAGCAGCTTGTTCTGCCGCTCGAGCTCCGCCAGGCGCTGCTCGAGCTCCGCCTCGATGCCGCCGATGGCGCGCTCCATGCGCTCGGGACCGGCCACGTAGTGCGTCGCCGGGAAGACGTGCACCTGCTGCTCGACGCGCACGACGTCGCCGGTCAGCGGGTGCAGCGTCGCGATCGCCTCGATCTCGTCGCCGAAGAACTCGATCCGGATGGCGAGCTCCTCGTACACCGGGATGATCTCGACGGTGTCGCCGCGCACCCGGAACGTGCCGCGCGTGAACGCCATGTCGTTGCGGGAGTACTGCATCGTGACGAACTGCCGCAGCAGCCGGTCACGGTCCACGACGTCGCCGACGTTGAGCGTGACCATCCGGTCGACGTACTCCTGCGGCGTGCCGAGCCCGTAGATGCAGGACACGGACGCGACCACGACCACGTCGCGCCGCGTGAGCAGGGAGCTCGTCGCGGAGTGCCGCAGGCGCTCGACCTCCTCGTTGATCGAGGAGTCCTTCTCGATGTACGTGTCCGTCTGCGCGATGTACGCCTCGGGCTGGTAGTAGTCGTAGTACGACACGAAGTACTCGACCGCGTTGTTGGGCAGCAGCTCGCGGAACTCGGTCGCGAGCTGTGCCGCCAGGGTCTTGTTGGGCGCCATCACGAGCGTCGGCCGCTGCAGCTTCTCGATGAGCCACGCGGTGGTCGCCGACTTGCCCGTGCCGGTCGCGCCGAGCAGGACGACGTCCTTCTCGCCGGCCTGCACGCGCTCGGCGAGCTGGGCGATGGCGGTGGGCTGGTCGCCGCTCGGGGTGTACTCCGACACCACCTCGAACGGCGCGACGGTCCGCTGCAGGTCGGTCACGGGGCGCATGGCGTCCACGGTACGACCGACCACCGACACGGGCGGCCCGTCCGCCCCGGCGTCCGCCGACGGCGTACGGGCCGTCCCGCGCCGCGCGCGTCAGTCGCCGCTGTACGACACGTGCGCGCGGGGGTCCGCGTCGCCGATCATCGCGGCGTACCGCTGCATGAAAGAGCGGTACGCCGTGAAGCCCGCGATCTTCCGCTTCGTCACCGGCACGAGCGCCGAGACGGCCGACTGCTTGAGCACGAAGCTCTGGATCACCGTGCGGGCGGTCACCCGCCCGACGGCGCGGTCCACCTCGACGTCGAAGTGCAGCACCGCCTCGTTGTCGTCCCGCGTCAGGTCGCGCACGACGAGCCGCAGCCTGTTGGCGTCGCGCTCGAGCGGGCGCACCCAGCCCTGCGCGTCCTCGACCGCCGCGGCGGCCTGCGTCGCGAGGTCCAGCACCTGCGTCGCCGTCAGCACGCCCGTCGCCAACGACACCGACGCCTTCGACTGCACCGGGCGCGCCTCCCACCCGTGCGTCCCGATCGCCTGGAGCGCCATGGTCCCTCCCGGGGATCTTCACCTCCTCGCGCACCGTCCACGTGCGCGCGGGGGGCGCTGCTCTGCGCCGTCACCCCCATCGACGCGTGGGAGCGTGTGCACGCGTGCGCCGGGTCACCCTTCACCCGGTCGGCCCACCGACGCATGCCGCGGCGTACCCGGGCGGGTGACGGGCGCCGGCCCCGGCCCGCACCGTCGGCCCCGCACGGCTCAGGGCCGCTCCCCCGCACGTTCGGCGTCGCGCTCCGCGACGAGTCGCACCCAGAGGTCGTCCACCTGACGCTCGAGGTCGCCGTCGCCGCCCGTCCCGTCGAGGACGACGTCGGCCACGGCCAGCCGCGCCTCGTCGCGGGCCTGCGCGGCGACCCGCGCCTCGGCGTCCGGCCGCGGCATCCCGCGCAGCCGCACGAGGCGCTCGACGCGGAGCACCGCCGGCGCGTGCACCACGACGACGAGGTGGAACCGGTCGGCCTGCCCGGTCTCCACCAGCAGCGGGATGTCGTGCACCACGACGGCGCCGGGGTCGGCCGTCGCGGCCGCCGCCTCGCGCTCGGCGGCGAGCCGGCGCACGACCGGGTGCACGACGGCGTCGAGGCGGGCGCGCGCCGCGGGGTCCGCGAACACCACCCGTGCGAGCGCCGGCCGGTCCAGGGCGCCGGCGGCGTCGAGCACGCCCGGCCCGAACGCGGCGACGACCGCCGCCAGCCCGGCGGACCTGGGAGCGACCGCCTCCCGGGCGAGCACGTCGTGGTCGACGACGACCGCGCCGCACGCGGCGAGCCGCCGCGACGCCACCGACTTGCCCGCCGCGATGCCACCCGTCAGACCGATGCGCTGCACGTCACCATCGTGGTGCCCCGCGCGCCCGCACGCGACCGCCGTCCGGACCCGCCGGCGCGCGTCGCGGCTCCCGCGTCCGGCGTCGGGCGGTGCCGGGGAACGCCGACGGCCGGCCACCCCGAGGGGTGACCGGCCGTCGTGCCGATGCCTGCGGGCGGGAGCCCGCGTGCGTCAGTTGCCCGTGAGCTTCTCGCGGAGCGCGGCGAGCGCCTCGTCCGACGCGAGGGTGCCGGTGGCCTCCTCGGTCGACGACGAGTACGTCGACGGCACCGGGCCGGCCGACGAGGACGACGAGGAGGACGCGCTGGTCGCACCCTCGGTCGTCGCCTCGGCGTCCGCACGGTTCGCCTCGGAGACCTGCTTGCGGTGGGCCTCCCAGCGCTCGTGCGCGGCCGCGTACTGGGCCTCCCACGCCTCGCGCTGCGCCTCGAAGCCCTCGAGCCACTCGTTCGTGGTCGGGTCGAAGCCCTCGGGGTACTTGTAGTTGCCCTGCTCGTCGTACTCGGCCGCCATGCCGTACAGCGCGGGGTCGAAGTCGTCCGACTCGGGGTCGAAGCCCTCGTTCGCCTGCTTCAGCGACAGCGAGATGCGGCGACGCTCGAGGTCGATGTCGATGACCTTGACGAAGACGTCGTCGCCGACCTGCACGACCTGCTCCGGGATCTCGACGTGACGCACGGCGAGCTCGGAGATGTGCACGAGGCCCTCGATGCCGTCCTCGACGCGCACGAACGCACCGAACGGGACGAGCTTGGTGACCTTGCCGGGCACGACCTGGCCGATGGCGTGCGTCCGGGCGAACGCCTGCCACGGGTCCTCCTGCGTCGCCTTCAGCGACAGGGAGACGCGCTCACGGTCGAAGTCGACCTCGAGCACCTCGACCGTGACCTCCTGGCCGACCTCGACGACCTCGGAGGGGTGGTCGATGTGCTTCCAGGACAGCTCGGAGACGTGCACGAGGCCGTCCACGCCGCCCAGGTCGACGAACGCACCGAAGTTGACGATCGACGAGACGACACCGGGGCGCACCTGGCCCTTCTGCAGCGTCTGCAGGAAGGTGGAGCGGACCTCGGACTGCGTCTGCTCGAGCCACGCACGGCGCGACAGCACGACGTTGTTGCGGTTCTTGTCGAGCTCGATGATCTTGGCCTCGATCTCCTTGCCGACGTACGGCTGGAGGTCGCGGACACGGCGCATCTCGACGAGCGAGGCGGGCAGGAAGCCACGCAGACCGATGTCGAGGATGAGGCCGCCCTTGACGACCTCGATGACGGTGCCGGTGACGACGCCGTCCTCCTCCTTGATCTTCTCGATCGTGCCCCACGCGCGCTCGTACTGCGCCCGCTTCTTGGACAGGATCAGCCGGCCCTCCTTGTCCTCCTTCTGGAGGACCAGGGCCTCGACCTGGTCGCCGACCTGGACGACCTCGCCCGGGTCGACGTCGTGCTTGATCGACAGCTCACGGGACGGGATGACGCCCTCGGTCTTGTAGCCGATGTCGAGGAGGACCTCGTCGCGGTCGACCTTGACGATCGTGCCCTCGACGATGTCACCGTCGTTGAAGTACTTGATGGTGGCGTCGATCGCAGCCAGGAAGTCCTCGGCCGAACCGATGTCGTTCACCGCGACCTGCGGCGTGGCGGGCTTCGCGGGGGTGGAGATGCTCATGTAGTGGTGGGCTCCGTTGCGGACAGGAAGTAGTACGGGCATGGGAGGGGTGGCACCGCGCGCGTGCGTGCGGTGTCGAGACGGTCAACCACGCCCCCTGCCCGCTGTTCCCGGGAACAGCTCCCCGGGACCTGGGCGAAGGCGCGCGGCACCGCCGTCCACCCTATCGGTGGACGTGGGTGCAGGCAAAGACGCCGGTCGCCGTCAGGCGAGCGCGCGGGCGACCTGCAGCAGGTCCTGTGGCACGCGCTTGACCCGGCCGGCGATCTCGGCGATCGGGACCAGCTCGACGCGCTCGCCGCGCACCGCCGTCATCACGTCCGTCGTGCCGGAGTCGATCGCGTCGATGGCCGCGACGCCGAACCGTGACGCGAGGATCCGGTCGGCGGCCGTCGGTGTGCCGCCGCGCTGCGTGTGACCGAGCACGGTGACGCGCGTGTCGAACCCCGTGCGCTGCTCCAGCTCGCCCTTGAGGCGCTCGCCGATGGCGCCGGCCACGATCTCGCCGAACTGCCCGACCTGCGTCTCGTAGTGCATCGACGTGCCCTCGGCGGGCACCGCGCCCTCCGCGACGACGAGGATCGAGAAGCTCGCGTGCGCGCGGTGGCGGTGCTTGAGGAACCGCTCGACGCGGTCGATGTCGAACGGCTCCTCGGGCGCCAGCACGAGCTCGGCGCCGCCGGCGATGCCCGAGGTCACGGCGATCCAGCCCGCGTGCCGACCCATGACCTCGACGATCATCACGCGGTTGTGCGACTCCGCCGTCGTGTGCACGCGGTCGATCGCCTCGGTGGCGATGCTCACGGCGGTGTCGAACCCGATGGACGCGTCGGTCCCCCACACGTCGTTGTCGATCGTCTTCGGGATGCCGACGATCTTCACGCCCGCCTCGGCGATCTTGCTGGCCGCGTGCAGCGTGCCGTCGCCGCCGATGCAGATGAG
The DNA here is from genome assembly GCF_047229365.1 of Cellulomonas pasadenensis. NCBI lineage: Bacteria > Bacillati > Actinomycetota > Actinomycetes > Micrococcales > Cellulomonadaceae > Cellulomonas > Cellulomonas pasadenensis. Next base: position 37,211 of record NZ_JBFTEP010000002.1, read on the forward strand.
CGCCTCGATGCGCTCGGCCTCGAGGGTCGCGAGCGCCGCGTCCAGGCCGCCGTCGGCGGCGTGCGGGTGGTAGCGCGCCGTGCCGAGCAGCGTGCCGCCGACGGGCAGGACGTTGCGGATGTGCTGACGCGTCAACGGCATGACGTCGCCGTCGACGACGCCCTTCCAGCCGTTGCGGAACCCGATGATCGAGTGCCCGTGCTCGCCCTCCCCACGCTTCACGACGGCACGGATGGCGGCGTTGAGACCGGGGACGTCTCCGCCGCCGGTGAGCAGACCGACTCGCACGCTGATGAGCTCCTCGTCAGGGGGTGGGGGCGGCGCGCCACGTCGCCGCGCCGCGGTCAGACTAGCGAGCGCGCGACGCCGCGACGTGCGCCTTCGGTCCCGGTCGCGCCGTGCGACGCCGTCCGGCACGGGACGGGCGCGGCGCGACCGGGACGGCTCAGGCGGTCCGGCCGAGGTCGAGGTCACGCCCCGGGATCGCGTCGAGGAGCGTGCGCGTGTACCCGGTCCGCGGCGCCTCGAAGACCTCCTCGACGGTGCCCTGCTCCACGAGCCGGCCGGACTGCATGACGCACACCTCGTCCGCGACCTGCCGCACCACAGCGAGGTCGTGGCTGATGAACAGGTACGACAGCCCGAGCCGCTCCTGCAGCTCGACGAGGAGCCGCAGGATCTGCGACTGCACGATGACGTCGAGCGCCGACACGGCCTCGTCGCACACCACGAGCTCGGGCTCCAGCGCGAGCGCCCGCGCGATCGCGACGCGCTGCCGCTGCCCGCCGGAGAGCTCCGCCGGGTAGCGGCGCAGCAGGTCGGCCGGCAGGGCGACCTGCTCCATCAGCTCGCGCACGCGGGCACGCCGCGACGCGCCGTCGCCGATGCCGTGCGCGCGCAGCGGCTCCTCGATCGTGCGGTAGATCGTGAACAGCGGGTCGAGCGACGCGTACGGGTCCTGGAAGATCGGCTGCACCCGCCGGCGGAACGCGACCTCGGCGGCGCGGTCCTTGCCGGTCACGTCGGCGCCGTCGAACCGGATCGCGCCCGACGTGGGCGGCAGCAGGCCCAGCATCATCTTCGCCACCGTGGACTTGCCGGAGCCCGACTCCCCCACCACCGCGACCGTGCGGCCGCGCGGGATGACGAAGCTGACGTCGTCGACCGCGGTGAAGTCGGTCGAGCGGCCGAGCAGGCCCTTGCCGCGCAGCCGGAACACCTTCGTGACGTGCTCGACCTCGACGATCGGGCGCACGTCGGCCGGCGCGTCGCCGTGGCCGGCGGGCGTCGCGAGCAGGTCGTCCGCCTCGCTCACCGCGACCTCGGTGCCGGCGCGCGCGAGCTCCGCCCGGCGTGACGCGAGCGAGGGCGCCGCCGCGATGAGCCGGCGCGTGTACTCGTGCTGCGGGTCGGTGAGCAGCTGCCGCGCCGGCCCCTCCTCGACGACCTCGCCGCGGTACATGACGACGATCCGGTCGGCGCGCTCGGCGGCGAGCCCGAGGTCGTGCGTGATGAGCAGCACCGCGACGCCGAGCCGGTCGGTCAGGTCGGTGAGCCCGTCGAGGATCGTGCGCTGCACCGTGACGTCGAGCGCCGACGTCGGCTCGTCCGCGATGAGCAGCTGCGGGCGCGCCGCCAGGCCCATCGCGATCAGCGCTCTCTGCCGCATGCCGCCGGAGAACTCGTGCGGGTACTGCTGGGCGCGCCGCTGCGCGTCCGGCAGCCCGGCCTCCTCGAGCAGCTCGACCGTGCGCGTGCGCGCCGCGCGGCCCGGGACGACCCCGTTGTCGAGGAGCGTCTCGTCGATCTGGTGTCCCACGCGCCGCACGGGGTTGAGGTTCGACATCGGGTCCTGCGGGACCATGCCGATGCGCGACCCGCGCAGCCGGTGCATCGCGTCCGCGTCGAGCGTGGCCAGGTCCTCGCCGTCGAACAGGATCTGCCCGCCGGTCACCGCGCCGTTGCCGGCGAGCAGGCCGATGACGGCCGCGGCCGTCGTCGACTTGCCGGACCCGGACTCGCCGACGACCGCGACGGTCTGCCCGGCGTGCACGTCGAACGACGCGCCGCGCACGGCGACGGCGCTGCCGGCCTCGGTGCGGAACGTGACCTCGAGGTCGCGGATGCTCAGCAGGGGTGCGCCCGCGGGGGCGCCGGGGGTCGTGCTCGTGCTCGTCACGTCAGCGCCTCCTCGAACGCGGGTCGAGGGCCTCGCGCAGCGCCTCGCCGAACAGGGTGAAGCCCAGGGCCGTCACCGAGATGCAGATGCCCGGCAGGAGCGCGAGCCGCGGGGCGATCTCGAGCTCGTTCTGCGCGGCGACCAGCATGCGCCCCCACTCGGCGGTGGTCGGCGAGCCGCCGCCGAGGCCGAGGAAGGACAGGGCGGCGGCCTCGATGACCGCGGTCGCGAGCAGCAGCGTCGCCTGGACGATGACGGGCGACACGCTGTTGGGCAGCACGTGGCTCATCGTCACCGTGCGCCGGGACAGCCCGAGCGAGCGGGCCGCGAGCACGTAGTCGGACCCGCGCTGCGCCAGCATCGACCCGCGCAGCAGGCGCGCGAACACGGGCACCTGCACGACGCCGATCGCGATGACGACGGACGACGGGGTCTGACCCGCGACGGCCGCGATCGACACCGCGAGCAGCAGGCTCGGCACGGCCAGCATCAGGTCGACGAACCGCATCGCGACCGAGTCGACCCACCCGCCGAACGCGCCCGCCACGAGGCCGACGAGCATGCCGCCGGCCAGGCCCAGCAGCGTCGACAGGACGCCGATCAGCAGGGACGCGCGCGCGCCCCAGACGAGCTGGGACAGCACGTCCGCGCCGTACCGGTCGAGCCCGAGCGGGTGGTCCGCCGACGGGCCGGGGATGAACGTCGGGCGCACGTCCGCGCGCCCGGGCAGCTCACCCGCGCCGTACGGCGCGAGCAGCGGCGCGAGCAGCGCCACCAGCACGAACGCGACGACGATGACGGCGCCCACGATCGCGCCGGGGTTGCGCACGAGCCTGCGTGCCGCGACGCGCCAGAGCGCCTCGCCGGCGCGGCGGTCCTCCGCGAGCCCGTCGCCGGCGTCGACCGCCGGCTGCGGGACCTCGTACACCTCGGGTGCGCTCATCGTGCCCTCATCCTCGGGTCGATCAGTCCGTACGAGACGTCCACCGCGAGGTTCACCAGCGCGTAGACCACGGCGATGAGCAGGATGAAGCCCTGCAGCACGGCGTAGTCGAGGGCGAAGATCGCGTCGGACAGGAACTTGCCGATGCCGGGGAAGGCGAACACCGTCTCGGTGAGCACCGCCCCCGACAGCAGCAGACCGACCTGCAGGCCGATCGTGGTGGACACCGGCAGCATCGCGTTGTGCAGGATCACGCGGCGGCGCAGGTGCCCCGGCGCGAGCCCCTTGGCGCGCGCGGTGCGCACGTAGTCGGCGTGCTGCACGTCGATGACCGAGGCGCGCGTGATGCGCGCGATGATCGCGAGCGGGATCGACCCGAGCGCGACCGCCGGCAGCAGCAGGTGCAGGAACGCGTCCCAGCTGGCGTCGAACTCGCGCGTCAGCACGCCGTCGAGGACGTAGAAGCCCGTCGGGTGGGTGGCGATCATCGCGGGGTCCTGCCGCCCGGAGGACGGGAACCAGCCGAGCTGGACCGCGAACAGCCACTTGAGCAGGAACGCCAGGAAGAAGACGGGGATCGTCACGCCCAGGAGCGAGACGACCACCGCCGCGTGGTCGACGGCCCGGCCCTGGTGGCGCGCCGCCAGGTACCCGAGCGGGATGCCGACGCCGACCGCGACGAGCAGCGCCACGAGGGACAGCTCGATGGTCGCCGGGAAGCGCGCGAGGAACTCCTCGAGCACGGGGCGGTTGGTCCGGGTGGAGACCCCGAAGTTGCCCTGCAGCAGCTGGCCGAGCCAGGTGACGTACTGCTCGGGCAGGGGTCGGTCGAAGCCGTAGAGCTCGTTGATCCGCTCCACCGCCTCCGGGGTGGCGCGCTCCCCCAGGAGAGCCGTCGCCGGCCCTCCCGGGAGAGCGCGCACCCACAGGAACAGCAGGATCGACAACCCGACGAGCGTCGGGACGAGCAGGGCGAGCCGTCGGAGGACGAGTCGGGTCATCGGTACGTGGTGCTCCTCAGTCGCCGAGGGTGACGACGTTGTAGACCTCGTCCTGGACGGGCGAGGCGGGGTAGTCGTGGACGTCGGCCTTGAACGCCAGCGACGGGACGGGGTGGGCCAGCGGGACGCCGGGGAGGAACTCCATGATCGCGGCGTTGGCCTCCTCGTACGCCGTCCGCTGCTCGTCGACGTCCGCCACGTAGCGCGCGTCGCCGATCGCCTGGAACAGCTCCGGGTTGTCGAAGCCCCACTCGTTGGACTTGCCGCCGAAGAACACGCCGATGAAGTTGTACGTGTCGTTGTAGTCGCCGGTCCAGCCGAGCAGGTGCAGGCCGTGCTCGGACCCGCCCTGGATCGTGTCGAGGTAGTCCGGGCTCCACGGGGCCGGCACCGGGTTGACCGTGATTCCGACGGCCTCGAGGTCCGCCTCGATCGCCGTGAACACCTGCTCCGGGGTCGGCATGTACGGACGCGACACGTTGGTCGGGTAGTTGAAGTCGATCGTGAGGTCCGACTGTCCCGCCTCGGCCAGGAGCGCCTTCGCGCGGTCCGGGTCGTAGTCGTACGTCTCGACGTCCTCGTTCCAGCCCGACACGGCCGGCGGCACGAAGTTCGTCGCGACCTCGGTGCCCTCGGGCAGCGTCTGCGCGACGAGCGCCTCCTTGTTGATCGCGTGGGCGATCGCCTGACGCACGCGCACGTCGGCCAGCTCGGGGTTGGCCTGGTTCATGCCGAGGTACAGCACGTTGAACGGGTCGCGGTTGACGATCTGGAAGCCGGCCTCCTCGAGCGCGACGACGTCCGCCGGGCCCACGAGGTCGTAGCCGTCGATGTCGCCGGCCTGCAGCGCCTGGCGGCGCGCCGTGGCGTCCGAGATCACCGGGAACACGATGCGGCGCACCTGGCCCTGCTCGCCCCAGTAGTCCTCGTTCGCCGTGAGCACGACCTCCTCGCCCGGGCTCCACGACTCGAACCGGTAGGGGCCGGTGCCGGTCGGGTGCGCGGTCGCGTACTCGGGCAGCGTGGGCGTGTCGCCCTCACCGGTCACGTTGTCGGCGTCGTACTCCGCCAGCGCCGTGGGCGACTGCATCGAGAACGACGGCAGCGACAGCGCGGCCACGAGCTCGGGCAGCGGGCTCCTCAGCGTGACGACCGCGGTCGTCGCGTCCGGGGCCTCGCACGACTCGTACTTGCCCGTGCCGTTCAGCTCCGGCACGTCGCTCGTCGCGAAGCCGCCGTTGACCTTCTGCCAGTAGTACGTGAGCGACTCGGACTGCGCGACGCCGGTGAAGTTGTTCCACCGCTCGAAGTTGAAGCAGACCGCCTCGCCGTCGAACGGCGTGCCGTCGTGGAAGGTCACGCCCTCCTTGAGGTCGAACGTGTACGTCAGCCCGTCCTCGCTGCTCTCCCACGACTCCGCCAGCAGCGGGGCGGGGTCGGCCGTGCCGGGCTCGGTGCCGACGAGGCCCTCGAAGATCTGCCGTGCGACGCGGAACGACTCGCCGTCGTTCGCGAAGGCGGGGTCCAGCGATGCGGGGTCGGACGACGCCGCGAAGATGAACGTGCTGCGGCCCTCGCCGGTCGCGCCGTCCGTGGCGCCGCCGCCGGAGTCGCGGTCGCTCGCGGCGCAGGCGGTGAGGGCGAGCCCCACCACGACGCCACCGGCGACCATCTGCCACCTGGTCTTCACTGATTGCCACCTCTCTGACGGGCGCGACGGTCGTCGCGCCTCGCGGGACCCGGCGAACCCTAGGGCCGCGGTGTCACGTCGTTGTTACGCACGGGTACGGGTTCCGCATCGGACAGACTGGACGGATGATCGACGATCCGGGCGACGACACGCTGGCGGAAGCCGGTTTCCGACACGTTCCCGACGCCGAGGGCGGTCGCGCGGCGCGTCGGTGGTGGGACGCCAACGCGGACGAGTACCTGGCCGAGCACGGCGACTTCCTCGGCGAGGCGGACCTGCTGTGGTGCCCGGAGGGGCTGCGCGAGTCCCGGGCGCGCCTGCTCGGCGACGTCGCGGGAGCCCACGTGCTGGAGGTCGGCGCGGGCGCGGCCCAGGGCACCCGGTGGCTGACCGCCGCGGGCGCACGGGCCGTCGCCACCGACGTCTCCCACGGGATGCTGGCCGCGGGGGCCGGCGCCGCCGCGGCGGGTGGCCGGGTGCCGCTCGTGCAGGCCGACGCGCGCGCCCTGCCCTTCGCCGACGGCACGTTCGACGTCGCGTTCACGGCGTTCGGGGCGCTGCCGTTCGTGCCGGACGCGCACCGCGTGCACGCGGAGGTCGCGCGCGTGCTGCGGCCGGGCGGTCGCTGGGTGTTCTCCGTGACGCACCCGGTGCGGTGGGCGTTCCCGGACGACCCCGGCCCCGCCGGGCTCACCGCCACGCGCTCCTACTTCGACCGGAGGCCCTACGTCGAGCAGGCCGCCGACGGCCGCGTCCTCTACGCCGAGTACCACCGCACGCTCGGCGACCACGTCGCCGACGTCGTCGGTGCGGGCTTCGTGCTGGACCGCCTCGTCGAGCCGGAGTGGCCGGACGGGCACGACCGCGTGTGGGGCGGGTGGGGGCCGGTGCGCGGTGCCCTGCTGCCGGGCACCGCGATCCTCGTCACGCACCTGCCGGGTCGCTGAGGTCGTCCGCGCGACGCGCGGGCCGGGCCGACGCAGGTCCGCCCGCCCCGCAGCACGGGACGGGCGGACCTGCGGTCACGGTCGCGTCAGTGCGACGTCGCCTTCTCGGCGCCCGCACCGGTCAGCGAGCGCACCTCCATCTCGGCGAACTTCTCCGGGTGCGGCTGCTCCTTGCTCAGCAGCGTGCCGACGATGCCGAGCAGGAACGCCAGCGGGATCGACACGATGCCCGGGTTCTCGAGCGGGAAGAGCGCGAAGTCGACCGACGTGTCGCGGATCATCGACAGGCTCTCCCCCGTCGCGGGATCGACCTTCCCCGAGACGACCGGCGAGAAGGCGATGAGCACGAGGCACGAGACGAGCCCGCCGTACATGCTCCACAGCGCGCCCGCGGTGTTGAACCGCTTCCAGAACAGCGAGTAGATGATCGTCGGCAGGTTCGCCGACGCCGCGACGGCGAACGCCAGGGCCACGAGGAACGCCACGTTCTGGCCGTTGGCGAAGATGCCGCCGAGGATCGCGAGCGCACCGATCACCACGACCGTGATGCGGGCGACGCGCACCTCCTTGTCGGGCTCCACCTCGCCGCGCTTGATGACCGACGCGTAGATGTCGTGCGCGAACGACGCCGCGGCCGTGATCGTCAGCCCGGCGACCACCGCGAGGATCGTCGCGAACGCGACGGCCGAGATGATGCCGAGGAGCAGGACCCCGCCGAGCTCGTACGCGAGCAGCGGCGCCGCGGAGTTCGCTCGTCCCGGGGCGGACGCGATGCGTTCCGGGCCGACCAGCGCGCCGGCGCCGTACCCGAGCACGAGCGTGAACAGGTAGAAGATGCCGATGAGCCAGATCGCCCAGACGACCGAGCGGCGCGCCTCCTTGGCCGAGGGCACCGTGTAGAACCGCATGAGGACGTGCGGCAGACCGGCGGTGCCGAGGACGAGCGCCAGCGCGAGCGACAGGAAGTTGAGCTGCGTCAGCGCCGAGGCCCCGTACTGGCGTCCCGGCTCGATGAGCGTCTCGCCGCCCTCGCCCGCCACGTCGATCGCGCCCTGCAGCAGGTCGGACAGGTCGAAGCCGAACCGGGCGAGCACCCACACGGTCATGACCCCGGCGCCGGCGATGAGCAGGATCGCCTTGATGATCTGCACCCACGTGGTGCCCTTCATGCCGCCCACGAGGACGTACAGGATCATCAGCGCGCCGACGACCGCGATGACGACGCTCTGGGCCGCGACGGTGTCGAGCCCCAGCAGCAGCGCGACGAGCCCGCCGGCGCCGGCCATCTGCGCCAGCAGGTAGAAGAAGACGACGGCCAGCGTCGAGATCGCCGCGGCCATGCGCACGGGGCGCTGCTTGAGGCGGAACGACAGGACGTCGGCCATCGTGAACCGACCGGTGTTGCGCAGCAGCTCGGCCACGAGCAGGAGCGCCACGAGCCACGCGACCAGGAACCCGATCGAGTAGAGGAAGCCGTCGTACCCGTAGATCGCGATGGCGCCGCAGATGCCGAGGAACGAGGCGGCCGACAGGTAGTCGCCCGCGATGGCGGTGCCGTTCTGCGGCCCGGTGAAGGACCGGCCGGCCGCGTAGTAGTCCGCCGCGCTGCGGTTGTTGCGCGACGCCCGGAAGACGATGACGAGCGTCACGAGGACGAACGCCCCGAAGATGGCGATGTTGACGACCGGCTCGCCGATCTGCTCCGCCGGTGCCGTCGCCGCGGGCAGGACGCCCGCCAGGACCATGCCGCTCATGCCCGGCTCCCCTCGGGGCCGCGGGCCGCGGCCGCGCCGCCGACCGTGCCCAGCTCGATCTCGTCACGCAGCTGTGCCGCGACGGCGTCCTGCCGGTTGTTGGCCCAGCGCGCGTAGATCATCGTGATGGCGAACGTGGAGACGAACTGGCCCAGCCCGAACAGCAGACCGACGGTGATGTTGCCGGACACGCGCTGGCTCATGAAGTCGTGCGCGTAGTTGGCGAGCAGGACGTACACGAAGTACCAGACGAGGAACAGCGCCGTCATGGGGAACACGAACCGCCGAAACCTTCGGCGTAGGTCCTGGAACTCCGGCGAGCGCTGGACGCGCTGGTAGTCGGTCTCCTGGCGGGTCTCGGACACAGCCACCTCCGCAGGTCGTGGTGGCCACGTCGCCACCGCAGGGCGCAACTGTGGCGCACATCAGACCGACATTCCAGACACCACGCGCCGCGAGGTCGTCGAAAGTCGACCGAAACCACGACCGCTGTCACCCGGGACGGTGACAGCGGTCGCGGGAACGGCAGGGCGCCCGACGGCGCAGGGCTCAGTGGCCGGCCTCGTGCCAGCTGGCGCCCACGCCGACGGACACGTCGAGCGGCACGTCGAGCGGACCGTCCGGGACGGCGTCGCCCGCCCGCCCCATCTGCTCGCGCACCAGCGCCTCGACCTCGTCGCGCTCCCCCGCGGCGACCTCGAGCACGAGCTCGTCGTGCACCTGCAGCAGCATCCGCGAGGTCAGGCCACGGCGGCGCAGCTCGCCGTCCACGCCGAGCATCGCGACCTTGATGAGGTCGGCGGCGCTGCCCTGGATGGGGGCGTTGAGCGCCATCCGCTCCGCCATGTCGCGACGCTGCCGGTTGTCGCTCGTCAGGTCGGGCAGGTAGCGCCGGCGCCCGAGGATCGTCGCGGTGTACCCGGTCGCGCGGGCCTGGTCCACGACGCCGCCCAGGTAGTCGCGCACGCCGCCGAACCGCGAGAAGTAGTCGGCCATCAGCGCCGACGCCTCCGAGACCTCGATCGACAGCTGCTGGGAGAGCCCGTACGACGACAGGCCGTACGCGAGCCCGTAGCTCATCGCCTTGATCTTCGAGCGCATCGCGGAGGTGACCTCGTCGGTCGGCACGTCGAACACGCGCGAGCCGACGTAGCTGTGCAGGTCCTCGCCCGAGCGGAACGCCTCGATCAGCCCCTCGTCGCCGGACAGGTGCGCCATGATGCGCATCTCGATCTGCGAGTAGTCCGCGGTCAGCAGCGTCTCGTACCCCGGCCCCACGACGAACGCGCGCCGGATCTGCCGTCCGGCCTCGGTGCGGATGGGGATGTTCTGGAGGTTCGGGTCCGCCGACGACAGCCGGCCCGTGGCGGCGATCGTCTGCTGGAACGTCGTGCGGATGCGGTCGTCCGTGCCGACGGAGCGCAGCAGCCCCTCGACGGTCTGCCGCAGGCGGATCGCGTCACGGTGCGCGAGCAGGTGCTCGAGGAACGGGTGCTGCGTGCGCGCGAACAGGTCGGTGAGCGCGGCCGCGTCCGTCGTGTAGCCGGTCTTGTTCTTCTTGGTCTTCGGCATGCCCAGCTGGTCGAAGAGGACCTCCTGCAGCTGCTTCGGCGAGCCGAGGTTCACCTCGCGCCCGATCACCGCGTACGCGTCGGCGGCCGCGGCCTGCACCTGCGCGTCGAACTCCCGCTCGAGGGACGTCAGGTACGCGTGGTCGACCGCGATGCCGGTGTGCTCCATGCGGGCGAGCACGTCCTGCAGCGGCAGCTCGAGGTCCCTGAGCAGGCCGGTCGCGCCACGGTCGGCCACCTCGGACGCGAGGACGTCGACGAGGTCGTGCACGGCGGCGGCGCGCACCGCCGCACGGCGGCCCTCGTCGGCACCGTCGACCTCGAGGTCGAGCGCGCCCTGACCGGCGGACGCCGCGTCGTCCGCCGTGAGCTCGCGGCGCAGGTAGCCGATCGCGAGGTCGGGCAGGTCGTAGGCACGCCGGTCCGGCTGGCAGAGGTAGGCCGCGAGCTCGGTGTCGAAGGCGACGCCGGTGAGCGGCAGCCCCCGTCCCCCGAGCGCGTGCCGCGCCTCCTTGGCGGCGTGCAGCGCCTTCGGGCGCGCCGGGTCGGCCAGCCAGGCGGCCAGCGCCTGCTCGTCCTCGGGGCCGATCTCGGTGAGGTCGTACGCGACCGCCTGGCCCTGCGCGTCGGCGACGGCGACGCCCCACGCGTCGCCGCGGCCGGGGCTGCCGGTGCCGCGCACGTCGAGCCCGAGCAGCGCGTCGCCGCGCTCCTCGAGCCACGCCGCCAGCCCGCCGGCCCCCACCTCGACGAGGTCCAGCGCGGCGGCGGTCGCCACCCGCTCCTCGCGCGCCTCGTCGCCGGGGAGCATCGCGAACAGGCGGTCGCGCAGCGTCCGGAACTCCAGCTCGTCGAGGATCGTGTGCAGCTCCTGGCGGTCCCACGGGCGCACCGCGAGGTCCTCGGGACCGACCGGCAGCTCGAGGTCGTCGAGCAGGCGGTTGAGCTCCCGGTTGAGCTGCACCTGCGCGAGGTGCGCCCGCAACGACTCCCCCGCCTTGCCGCCGATCGCCTCGGCGTGCGCGACGACCCCGTCGAGGCCGTCGTACTGCGTGACCCACTTCGCCGCCGTCTTGGGGCCGACGCCGGGCACGCCCGGCAGGTTGTCGCTCGTCTCGCCGACGAGCGCGGCGATGTCCGGGTAGCGCTCGGGCGGGACGCCGTACTTGGCCTCGACCGCCTCGGGCGTCATGCGTGCCAGCTCGGACACGCCCTTCACCGGGTACAGCACCGTGACGTCGGGCCGGACCAGCTGGAACGCGTCGCGGTCACCCGAGCAGATGGCGACGTGCATGCCGGCCGCGGTGGCGCGGCCCGCGAGCGTGGCCAGGATGTCGTCCGCCTCGAAGCCCGGCTTGTCGAGGACCTGCACGTGCATCGTGGCGAGCAGCCGCCGGATGATGTCGACCTGCCCGCGGAACGGCTCGGGCGTCGCGTCGCGGTTGCCCTTGTAGGCCTCGTACCGCTCGGTGCGGAACGTCGTGCGGCCGGCGTCGAAGGCGACCGCCACGTGCGTCGGCTCCTCGTCGCGGAGCAGGTTCGCGAGCATCGAGGTGAACCCGAAGACGGCGTTCGTGGGCTGCCCCGTCGACGTCGCGAACTTGTCGACGGGGAGCGCGAAGAACGCCCGGTACGCCATCGAGTGGCCGTCGATGAGGAGGAGGCGGGGAGCGGTCGCTGGCTGTGCGGCGGTCACGGTGCCAACCTAGCGGCCATGTCCGACACCGCCGTCCCCGCCCCCTCCTCCGCCTCCTCCACCTCCGGCTTCGCGATGCCGTCCGTGACGGGCACCCTGCTCGAGCGCATGGGGATCGACGTCACGCACGTCGACGCCGACGGCGCCACCGGCACGATGCCCGTGGCCGGCAACACCCAGCCGTACGGCCTCCTGCACGGGGGCGCCACGGCGGCGCTCGCCGAGACGCTCGGCTCGCTGGCGGCGCAGGCCCACGCGGGGCCCGGGCGCGCGGCCGTGGGGATCGAGCTCAACGCGACCCACCACCGGTCCGCGCGTGCCGGCACGGTGACGGGCCGCGCGACCGCGCTGCACCGCGGCCGGTCGCTCGCGACCTACGAGGTCGTCGTCGAGGACCCCGAGGGGCGGCGGGTCTGCACCGCCCGCCTGACGTGCATGCTCATCGACCGCACCTGACGCACCTCGCCCGCGGGCTCGGCACCGGCCCGCTCCCGGGCGCGGCGCCGGCGCTCGATGAGGTCCTCCAGGCCGCGGGCGGCGGCGCCCCGGGCACCAGCGAGGGCGCCGGCGTCCTGGGTCAGCCGACGCTGCAGCGCCGCGGTGGAGACGTGCCGGTGCGCCGCGGCGGGCGCGAACCCGAGCCGTGCGAAGAACCGCTGCATGCCGCGGGCGCCCGGGAGCGGTGCGGCGAACACCTCGGTCGCACCGGCCTCGTCGGCGAGCGCGGTCGCGGCCTGCAGCAGGGCGTGCCCGATGCCGCGCCGGCGCAGGTCGTGCCGGACGAAGACGGCCTCGAGGCCCAGCACCGTCGCGTCCGTGAAGAGGCCCGGGCCCATGAGCCGGCAGAGCAGGAGGCCCGCCGGCGCGCCGTCGCACGTCGCGACCAGCACCCGGCCGCCCTCCACCGAGCCCAGCACCGCGAGCTGCTCGCGCAGCCGACCCCGGTCGTCGCTGCAGAGCTGGACCCCGACACCGGCCTCCGCGCGGGCCTCGAGGCAGAGGTCGACGAGCGCCTCGAGGTCCGGCGCCTGCGCCGGACGGACCTGGATGCCTGGCCGCACGGTGGGCCTCCCGGGGACGGTGGAACGGTACGGACGACGGTGCCGGTTCCCCCGGGCCCGGCACCGCACCGATCATGGCCCACCCGGGCGACGCGTGCCTAGCCCCGGGCGGGCGACCGGGCCCGCGGACCTGGACGACCGCCCACGTCGGGTCCGCCACGAGGGCGACGCGCCGCACCGATAACGTCGAGACGCTCGCGTCCACGTAATGAACAGGACACAATCCCTGCCTATCGTCCTGCCACCCGGCCGGGCGCCGGACCCTGACCCACGAGCACTCGTGCCCCCTCACCCCCAAGGACGGAGGTCCCCCGTGCGAGCACTCGCATGCCCGGACCGGACCGTCGCCGTGCGACGCGGAGCGGCGTTCCTGCTGCTCCTGCTGCTGATGACGCTGACGACCACCGTCGTCGCGGCACCGGCGCGCGCGGCGGCCACAGCGTGCAGCCCCGACGACGCCACCGCGTGCATCAACGTCACCGTCACCTCTCCCGACACCGGACCGGTCGCCGGGGTGCGGCTCACGGTCGAGGGCGCGAGCACCGAGGCCGAGGCCACCACGGACGCCGCGGGCCGCGCCTCGGTGCCGATCACGGAGGCGGGCGACTACACGGTCACCGTCGACGAGTCGACGCTGCCCGGGGGCACCGTGCTCCGCGACCCGGCGGCGAACGCGGCGACCGTCGCGGTCGTCCTCGGCCGCTCCGCCGGCCGCATCTTCCAGGTCGTCCCGCCGGGCGCGGAGGGCGGCGACAGCGGCCCCGCGCCGGCGCCGACGGACGGCGCGACGAGCGAGGGGCCCGCGGACGGCGACGGCGCGACCCCCGCGGCCGACGACGAGACGGGCGAGGGCGCCGAGACGACGGCCGGCGGGGCGGGCACCAACCGCTACGCCCAGCTGCTCCTCGCCGGGCTCGTGTTCGGCATCCTCCTCGCGCTCGCCTCGCTCGGCGCCAACCTGATCTACGGCACGACGGGACTGTCCAACTTCGCCCACGGCGAGCTCGTCACGCTCGGCGGGATGACGGCGTTCATGGCCGTCCAGTGGTGGGACCTGCCGCTCTGGCTCGCCGTGGTCGTCGCGACCGCCGCCGGCGCCCTCGCCGGCTGGCTGCTCAACCGGTTCATCTTCGCGCCGCTGCGCCGCCGCGGTGTCGGGATCACGCAGCAGATGATCGTCACGATCGGGCTCGCGCTCGCCGGCCTCTCGCTGTTCCTGTTCGTGTACGGCGCGCAGCCCGCGCCGATCGTGTCCGGCATCTCCCAGCGCATCCAGCTGGGGCCGGTGCAGATCTCCGGGCAGTCGCTGCTGTCCGTGGCGATCGCCGTCGTGGTGCTCGCGGCCGTCGCCGTGACGCTGTCGCGCACCCGGGTCGGGCGCGCGGCGCGGGCGGTCTCGGACAACCCCGCCCTCGCCGCCGCGACCGGCATCAAGGTCGAGTCGATCATCAGCGGCGTGTGGGTCGTCTCCGCGGCGCTCGCGTCGCTCGGCGGCGTCCTGCTCGCGCTGTACCTGAACTCCACGCGGTTCAACTTCGGGTCGACGCTGCTGCTGCTCATGTTCGCCGCGATCACCCTCGGAGGCCTCGGCTCGCCGCTCGGAGCGGTCGTCGGCGCCCTCGTCATCGGGCTGGTCGTCGAGCTGTCGACGATCGTGCTGCCCAGCGACATGCGTTACGCGAGCGCGCTCGTGATCCTCATCCTCGTCCTGCTCATCCGGCCGCAGGGCATCCTCGGTCGCGCCGAGCGCATCGGCTAGCGGGAGGTCGACACCATGGACTTCGGGCAGCTGCTCACCAACGTCCTCAACGAGATGACAGGACCGACGGCGATCGCGTACGCGCTCGCCGCGATCGGCCTCAACATCCACTTCGGTCTCACGGGCCTGATCAACATGGGCCAGGCCGGCTTCATGCTGCTCGGCGCGTACGGCTTCGCCGTCTCGACGATCGCCGGGGTGCCCCTGTGGGGCGCGTTCCTCGTCGCCATCGGCGCGGCGGTCGTCTTCGCGCTGCTGCTGGGCCTGCCGACCCTCAAGCTGCGCGGCGACTACCTCGCGATCGTCACGATCGCCGCGGCCGAGATCATCCGGATCATCGGCCGGTCGACCGCGCTCACCGACGTCACCGGCGGCTCCGAGGGCCTCACCGGCAACAGCTTCAAGAGCACGTTCCAGGACGCGTCGCCGTTCCCCGACGAGCGCTGGGCGCTCGGACCGATCACGCTCGCCACCAACGCCTCCAACAGCTGGTGGCTGCGCATCGTCGGCTGGTCCCTCGTCCTGCTGGCGTGCCTGTTCGTGTGGCGCCTCGTGCGCAGCCCGTGGGGCCGCGTGCTGCGCGGGATCCGCGAGGACGAGGACGCCGTGCGCTCGCTCGGCAAGAACGTCTACTCGTACAAGCTGCAGGCCCTCGTGCTCGGCGGCGTGTTCGGCGCCCTCGGCGGCGTCGTCTTCGTGCTGGCGAGCTCGGTGCAGGCCGACTCCCTCGGGCGGCCCGTCACGTTCAACACGTGGACGATCCTGCTGCTCGGCGGCGCCGCGACGGTGCTCGGGCCCGTGCTCGGCTCGCTGCTCTTCTGGGGTTCGCTCGTGTTCGTCCGCGGGTTCCTGCGCGGCGTCGTGCCCGCCGACGTGATGTCGGTGCAGCAGGTCGAGCAGATCGGCTGGGTGCTCGTCGGGATCACCCTGATCCTGCTCATCGTGTTCCGACCCCAGGGCATCCTGGGCGACAAGAAGGAGCTGGCGATCAATGCCCGCTGAGGATGTCGTCGACCGGGCCCGCCAGGGCCTCCGGGACGTCGCCCGGACGCCCGGCGTCGCGAAGCCGGACGCGCTGCTCGTCGCCGACGGGGTGCGGCGCAGCTTCGGCGGCGTCAACGCCGTCGACGTCGCCCACCTGGAGGTGCAGCGCCACGTCATCACCGCGCTGATCGGCCCCAACGGCGCCGGCAAGACCACGTTCTTCAACCTCATGACCGGTTTCGACAAGCCCGACGCCGGGTCGTGGGTGTTCGACGGGACGTCGCTCGGCGGCGTGCCCGCCTCGCGGGTCGCCAAGTCGGGCATGGTGCGCACGTTCCAGCTCACCAAGGCCCTCGCGCGCATGACGGTGCTGGAGAACATGCGGCTCGGTGCGCGCGAGCAACCCGGCGAGAACCTGTTCGCGGCGCTCGTCAAGCCGCTGTGGGCGCCGCGCGAGCGCGAGATCACCGACAAGGCGATGGCGCTGCTCGAGCGGTTCAAGCTCGACGCGAAGAAGGACGACTTCGCCGGCTCGCTGTCCGGCGGCCAGCGCAAGCTCCTCGAGATGGCGCGCGCGCTCATGTCCGACCCCGCGCTCGTCATGCTCGACGAGCCCATGGCCGGCGTGAACCCCGCGCTCACGCAGTCGCTGCTCGGGCACATCACGGACCTGCGGGACTCGGGCACGACGGTGCTCTTCGTCGAGCACGACATGCACATGGTCCGGCACATCTCGGACTGGGTGGTCGTCATGGCGCAGGGCCAGGTCGTCGCCGAGGGTCCCCCGGGAGAGGTCATGGCCGACCAGGCCGTCATCGACGCCTACCTGGGGGCGCACCACGACACCGACCTCGGTGACGACGCGCTGCTCGAGGACGGCGGCACCATCGACGCGGAGGCGGAGGCCGAGGCCGACGCCGAGATCGCCGCGGAGGAGAGGAAGTCGTGACCGAGACCACCGCACCCGTCGTGCACCGGGGGGCGCCCGCGGGCGAGCCCCTGCTGCACGCCGACGACCTCGTCGCCGGCTACCTGCCCGGCGTCAACATCCTCAACGGCTGCTCCCTCGTGCTGCACCCGGGTGAGCTCGTCGGGATCATCGGCCCGAACGGCGCCGGCAAGTCGACGCTGCTCAAGGCGCTGTTCGGCCTCGTCGGCATCCGCGAGGGCCGGCTGACCCTGCAGGGCGAGGACATCACGAACCTGCGCGCGGACGCGCTCGTGCAGCGCGGCGTCGGCTTCGTGCCGCAGACGAACAACGTCTTCCCGAGCCTGACCATCGAGGAGAACCTGCAGATGGGCGTCTACCAGGCGCCCGGGAAGTTCGCCGAGCGGGTCGACTTCGTCCTGTCGCTCTTCCCCGAGCTCACCAAGCGGCGCAAGCAGCGTGCCGGTGCCCTGTCCGGCGGTGAGCGGCAGATGGTGGCGATGGCCCGTGCGCTCATGCCCGAGCCGTCGGTGCTGCTGCTCGACGAGCCGTCCGCGGGCCTGTCGCCGGTGCGGCAGGACGAGGCGTTCCTGCGCACGCGGCGGATCAACAAGGCGGGCGTGTCCGTCGTGATCGTCGAGCAGAACGCCCGCCGGGCACTGCAGATCTGCGACCGCGCGTACGTCCTCGACCAGGGCCGCAACGCGTACTCGGGCCCGGGGCGCGAGCTCATGAACGACCCGAAGGTGATCGAGCTCTACCTCGGCACGCTCGCCACCGACGTCGACGCGGCACGCGCCGCGGAGACCGCACCGCGTCCGCCCGCCGGGGGTGGGACGCCCGGCGACGCCTGACGGGCCGGACGCGCCACCACGGAGCAGCCCCGGTGCCCGTCAGGGCACCGGGGCTGTCGCACGTCCGGGCACGTGCACGGGACGCGAGAGGGCCCCCGGAGCTCGCGCTCCGGGGGCCCTCGACGTCACGCGCGGCTCAGTCCTGCGGGACCTCGCCCTCCTCCGAGCGGGAGAACGTGTACGTGTTGTCGCCACCGAACTGGTAGATGCCGATGAACGCCGACGACGGGTCGTTGGCGTCGTTGAACGGGCCCACGCCGGAGACCGCCTGGTAGGCGATGTCCTCGCCGTCCTCGACCAGCTGCGCGCACTCCTCCCAGCCGGTGCACTCCTCGCCGCCGTCGACGCCCGAGACCGCAGCCAGGTTGGCCTGGATGGTCTCGCCGTCCGACGCCCCGCCCTTCAGCGCAGCGAGCGCCGCGAGGATCGTGGCGTCGTAGGACTCGGGGCCGTAGGAGTACTCGGTGAGGTCGGGGTCGACCTCGAGCATGCGCTCCTGGAACTCCTCGGACGGGAACGCGCCGGGCAGCGTGCCCTGGGCGCCCTCGAGCGTGCCGGCCGGGAAGCCGGTCTCACCCTCCGTGCCGAAGTTCTGCAGGTTGCCGTCGACGAAGTACGTCTTGCTCATGTCCCAGCCCTGCGCCACGAGCTCGCGCACGATGAGCGGGGTCTGGTCCGTGAACGCGAGGATCGCGATCGCGTCGGGCGCGGACGCGATGGCGTCGCCGACGATCGTCGAGAAGTTCTGCTCGGCCGGGTCGAACTCCTGGCCCTCGGCGCCGTAGACGATCGTGCCGCCCGCGTCGGTGACGACACCCGAGACGACGTCGCGCAGCGACGTGCCGTAGGAGTCGTTGAAGACGAGGATGCCGACGTTGCTCGCACCGTCGGAGACGATGAGGTTGCCGAGGACGTCGCCCTGCACGGAGTCCGGCGGCGCGGTGCGGAAGTAGAAGTCGGAGTAGCCCGACAGGTTGGTGGCCGTGTTGGCGGGCGAGATCTGGACGACGCCCGCGCCCGTGATGTCGTCGATGACGTTGAGCGTCACCGAGGACGACGCGGCACCGACGACGACCGAGACGCCCGCGGAGATGAGCTCCTGCGCCGAGGCCGTGGACACGGAGGCGTTGTTCGCGTCCGACGAGTCCGTGTGCGTGACCTCGACGTCGGCGCCGAACAGGCCGCCGGCCTCGTTGATCTCGGCGACGGCCAGGTCGACGCCGGCGATCTCGGGCGGGCCGAGCTGGGCGAGCGACCCGGTGACGGGCAGCAGCGTCCCGATGTGCAACGGCTCGCCGCTGCCGCCGCCGGAACCGGTCGTCTCCTCGCCGCCGCCGTCGGAACCGCCCGAGCAGGCCGTGAGCGCGAGGACGAGCGCGCCGGCGACTGCCACGGCACGTCCTGCGTGTGTCGAACGAATCATGCGTGGTACCCCTCTGTGAGCACTGCACCCACCGGACCCGGACGCGGGCCACGGCGATGTGGCGCGAAGGTACTCATGGTTTGTGTCCGCGATGTGAATGGCAACGTCTCGCCGCCATGTCGTTGTGGACTTGTGACCATGTACGCGAGAGCCCGGCCGGCACCACGTGCCGACCGGGCTCTCGCGCGTGACCCGGGAGGGGACGTCAGGAGGACGCGCCGCCGACCTGCTCGATGACCGCGTCGGCCACCTCGCGCATCGTCAGGCGCCGGTCCATCGACGTCTTCTGGATCCAGCGGAACGACTCGGGCTCGGTCAGGCCCATCTTCGTCATGAGCAGGCCCTTGGCGCGGTCCACGCGCTTGCGGGTCTCGAACCGCTCGGCGAGGTCGGCGACCTCGGACTCGAGCGCCGTGATCTGCGCGTAGCGGGAGATCGCGATCTCCACCGCCGGCAGCAGGTCCGCCGGGCTGAACGGCTTGACGACGTACGCCATCGCGCCGGCGTCACGCGCGCGCTCCACGAGCTCGGTCTGCGAGAAGGCGGTGAGCAGCACCACCGGGGCGAGGTGCGCCTTGGCGATCCGCTCCGCCGCGGAGATGCCGTCGAGCACCGGCATCTTGACGTCCATCACGACGACGTCCGGCTTCAGCTCGGTCGCGAGCTCGACCGCACGCTCGCCGTCGCCGGCCTCGCCGACGACCTCGAAGCCCGCCTCGGTGAGCGTCTCGACGACGTCCATCCGGATGAGCGCCTCGTCCTCGGCGACCACCGCGCGGCGGGGCGGGCGGCCCGCGGCCGGGGCGGGCGCAGCGGGTGCGGGCTCGGCCGTCGGCAGGTCGAGCCCGGCAGGGGCGTCCTCGGTGGGCTCGGGGGTGGCGTCCGTGGTCACGAGCACAGCGTAGTGCCCCGCCCCGCGCCGTCGCGGGAGCGTCGGGGTGGTCGTCGTCACGCACCGGGACGGCGGCGGCCGGTGCGTCCCTCGACCGGGTCGCACCGGCCGGCGCGCGCGTGCCCCCGGAGGGACTCGAACCCTCACGCCTCGCGGCGCTCGATTTTGAGTCGAGTGCGTCTGCCGGTTCCGCCACGGGGGCCCTGCACGCACGAGCCTAGTGGGCGGGACCACCGCCCTCGGTGCCCGCGGCGGCCCACGCCGCGCACGGACGCGCCGAGGGGTGGCGGGACGACCCGCCACCCCTCGGCACCGCACCCGGTGCGCTCTCCCCCGCGCTCGCGCGCCCGGTCGACGGGTGCGCCGGCCGGCGCCGCGGTGCGCGCCGTCCGGTCGCGGGCGGACCGACCCGCCCGCGGGTCTCAGCCGCCGAGCACGAGGTCCGCCTCGGCGAACCACTCGTCCACCGCGTCCTCGACGGACAGGTTCCCGTAGCCGAGCTCCTGGCCGATGGTCGTGAACGCCGCCTCGAGGGTGCCGAAGCCCGCGACCGGCGGGGGCGGGGAGCTCGTCAGGCGCGGCTCGAGCGCGCGCTCGTACTCGAGGATCTGCGCGTCGAGCCCGGTCGGCTCGACGCCGTCCAGGGCGGTCGTCGACGCGGGCACGCCGCGGGACATCCCGAAGATCTCGCCGACGCGCGGGTCGTTCGTGAGGAAGTCGATCAGCGCGGCCGCCTCCTCGGGATGGGCGCTGCTCGCGCCGACGGACAGCATCAGCGACGGCTTGAGGAACAGGCCCGACTCCTCGGGGTCGTCCGCGGGCGGAGGGAGCAGGACCAGCTGCGGGGACGCGCTCCCCTCGCTGTAGCGCACGAGGAAGTTGTCCCAGCTGATGTCGGCGGCCGCCTCGCCGATGCCGAGCGCGTCGACTCCCTCGAGCTGGGCGAGCCGCTCGGGCGGCAGGAACGCGTCGGACGCGTGCAGCGCCGGCGAGCGCCCCCACCACGCCGCGAGGTCCCCCCGCGTGAAGCCGAGCCCGCCGTCCTCGAACATCGCCTTGCCCTGCTGGCCGAGCCACACCTGGAAGAGCCAGAAGATCTGCGTGTAGTCGACCGACCCGTGCACCGTCGGCTCGCGCCCGGCGCCCGCGGCCGCCACGGACGCCAGCAGCGCGTCGTACCCGTCCCACGTGAGGTCGCCCTCGGGCGCCGGCACGCCCAGCTCGTCGAGCAGCGCGGTGTTCACCTGCAGCGCGAGCGTGTTCGTGCTGGTGGGGATCGCGAACGTCTCCCCCTCGACCTGGGCCGCGGGCAGCAGCTGCTCGGGCAGCGTGCCGACGTCGATCGTCTCCCCGAGGTGCTCGTCGAGCGGCGCGATGCGCCCGGTCGACGCGTACTCCGTGAGGTACGCGAGGTCCATCTGCAGCACGTCGGGCAGGCCGCCGGCGGCGGCCTCGGTGCTGCGCGCGGTCCAGTAGTCGCCCCAGGACGCGAAGCCGGTGCGGACGTCGACGCCGGGGTTCTCCTTTTCGAACAGCGCCACGGCCTCCTCGTACCGGTCGGCCCGGCTCGTGTCGCCCCACCAGGTGAAGCGCAGGACGGTCGTGCCGTCGTCGGACGCCTCGGTGCTGCCGCCGGTGCAGGCGGCCGTGAGCGCCAGGACGGCGGCCGCCGCCGTCAGCCCGAGGCGTCGACCGCCCCGTCGTCCCCGCCCGTCGTGCCGGGGCGTCGCCCCGCGCGCCTGCGCTGCCATGTGAGCCTCCTCGCTCGCCGTGCGCCCGTCCGGCTCCGTCGCCGGACGGCTCCACCCTGCGACGGCGGTCGGCCCCGTCGTGCGCGGACGGACAAAAACGATCAGGCGCCGGCGCCGCACGACGCCCGGACGGTGAGGTGCGGCAGCAGCTGGACGTGCCGCGGCGGGCGCGTGGCGCGGGCGTCCCCGCCGATGCGGTCGACGACCATCCGCAGCGCCTCCTCGCCGAGCTCGCGGCGCGGCGACGTCACGGCGGTCAGCGGCACGGCCGCGAGCTCGGCGTTCTCGTCGTCGTACGCGACGACCGCGAGATCGGCCGGGACGCGCAGCCCGCGGTCGAGCGCGGTCTCCACGAGGCGCGCGGCGTGGTCGTCGGTGTGCACGAGCGCGGCGCGGGTCCGGCTCGCGCGGCAGGCGTCGAGGAACGCGTCGAGCGCCGCGTCGAGCGCCTCGGGGTCGTCCTCGCCCTTGGGCAGGGACACCACGGGCGCCGGCCGCAGGGCGAGGTCGGCCACCGCCTGCGCGTACCCGTCGCGGACCGAGGGCGCCGTCGGCGTGCGGTCGAACGAGGCGAGCGCCACCGCGTCGTGGCCGAGGCGCGCCAGGTGCTCGACCGCGAGGACCGCCCCGTGCGTGTGGTCCGTGCGGGCGCTGTCGACCGCGGCGAGCGCCGCCGTGCGCCCGGTGCTGCGCTCGAGCAGCACGGTCGGCACCGGCAGCCCCGCGAGCCAGGCGGCCACCTCCGCGTCCGGGCGGTCACGCGTCGTCGGCGCCACCACGAGGCCCTGCGCGCCCAGCGACAGCAGCCGCTCGACCTGCTTGCGCTCGGCGTCGGGCCGGTAGTGCGACACCCCGAGCACCAGCCGCGCGCGCAGCGACGGCGCCACGGCCTCCATGCCGCGCACCACGAGCGGGAAGTGGGCGCTGGCGCTCGGGACGACGACCCCGACCAGCGCCCGTGCGGCCCGGGGCTCGCGGGCACCCTCCACCGCGATGGCCCCGCCGTGCACGCGGGCCAGGCGACCGGCGCGGTCGAGCTCGACGATGTCGCGCCGCACCGTGACCTCGGAGACGCCCAGCTCGGCGGCGGCCCGCCCGGCACGCACGCTCCCGCGCAGCGCGACCTCGCGCAGCAGGTACTCGTGGCGTGCACGGGGCAGCAGGGACCTCGTGGGTCGCGTCATCGCGGGCTCCTCGGACGGTCGCGGACGGGGGTGATCGAGCACGTGGATGATCGAAACTGTCCGATCCCGCCCGGTGCCGGCCGACCCTAGCGCAGGCTCGGCGCATGGCCGCGCTCGACGACGAGACCCCCGCCCGCACCGCACCCGACGGCGGACGGCAGCGCTGGCTGTCCGTCGCGGACCACCTGCTGCGCGCCGTGCGGCCCTACGCGTCGCCCGGGCACGCGCTGCTCGCGCTGCCCGGTCCGGTCAGCGCGTCCGGCACGTGGAGCGACGGCCTCGAGGGGTACGCGCGGACGTTCCTGCTCGCCGCGTTCCGCGTCGGCGGGGAGCGCGGCGCGGACCCCGACGGGCTGCTCGAGCGGTACGCGTCCGGGCTGGCCGCCGGCACCGACCCGGCGAGCCCCGAGCGCTGGCCCCGCATGACGGAGCGCCGGCAGGCCGTCGTGGAGGCGGCGTCGGTGGCCGTGGCGCTGGCCGAGACGCGCCCCTGGCTGTGGGACCGGCTGGACGAGCGCGTCCGGCAGCGCGTCGTCGACTGGTTCGCCGACATCGTCGGGACGAGCGGCTACCGCAACAACTGGTTGTGGTTCCAGGACGTCGTGGAGGGCTTCCTGGCCGAGGTGGGCGGGCCGTGGAGCCAGGACGACCTCGACCGCAACGACGCCCTGCGCGAGGACCTGTACGTCGGCGACGGCTGGTACTCCGACGGACGCGGCCGTGACGGCGAGCGCCAGAGCTTCGACCACTACGCGGGCTGGGCGTGGCACCTCTACCCGCTGCTCCACGCCCGGCTCCGCGGGCGGCGGCTCGGCGCCGTGCACGCGCAGCGCCTGCACGCGTTCCTCGACCAGGCGCGCCATCTCGTCGGCACGTCCGGCGCACCGCTGCTGCAGGGCCGGTCGGCCACCTACCGCGCGGCCGTGCTGGCGCCCGTGTGGGCCGGCGCGCTCGCCGACGCGACGCCGCTCGACCCCGGCGAGACGCGCGCCCTCGCGTCCGGGGTGCTCGAGCACTTCCTCGCCGCGGGCGCGGTGGACGCGCGCGGGCTCCTGCCGGTCGGCTGGCACGGGCCGTTCCCGGCCCTGCGGCAGCTGTACTCCGGCGGTGCGTCGCCGTACTGGGCCAGCAAGGCGTTCCTCGGGCTGCTGCTGCCCGCGGACCACGCGGTGTGGACCGCGCCCGCGCCGGCGGTCCGGACGGGCCCGCCGGAGGTCGTCGCGATGCCCGCGCCGGGGTGGCTGGTCGTGCGGACACCGCGCGACGGCGTCGTCCGCGTGCTCAACCACGGCTCCGACCGGGTGCTCGAGCCGACCACGGCGCCCCGTGCCGACGACCCCTTCTACCGCCGGCTCGGGTACTCGACGACGACCTCGCCGCAGCTCACGCGCGACGCGGTCGCGGCCCCGCTCGAGTCGCACACCGCGCTGCTCGACGCGGCGGGCGCGCCCTCCCACCGCGACGCGGTCCGCCGCGTGCACCTGGGCGCGACCTCCGCCGTGTCGCGCTCCGACGTGCACTGGCTCGACCTCCCCGGCTCCCCGGCGGCCGCCGACCACGCCGCGTGGGCGGGCGTCCGGCGCGGGCCCGCCCTCACCACCGCCTCGGTCGTGCACGGCGTGCACGAGCTGCGGCTCGCGTGGTGGCGGCCCGCGGCGCACGACCCGGTCGGACGCCCCGACGCGAGCGCGGCCTGGCCCGCCGACCCCGGCCCGTGGCGTGCCCACCTCGGCGGCTGGCCGCTCGCCGTCGCCGAGCGCGGCGACGTGCACGTCGAGCGGACGGTGGACCGCGTCGTGCTGCACCGCGCCGACGGCACGCTGAGCGCCGTGCGGGCCGTCCTCGGGCTGGACGAGTCGGGGGTCACGTGGCGCGACGGCGCCGACCCGCTCGCGCGGTGGTCCGCGACGCCGTGGCTGCGCGGCAGCGCGCCCGTCGCCGCCGGCCAGGTCGTGGCCGCGCTCGTGGTGCTCGCGGGGACGCCCGCGGACGTCGACCTCGACCTCGTCTCCGCGGTCGAGGCGCGCGGCGCGGACGTCGTCGTGCGCTGGCGCGACGGACGGACGGACGTCGTGCCCGCCGGGACGGAGGTCGCGGCATGAGCCGGCCCGTCGCCGCCGTCGTGCTCGGGGAGGCCACGCTCCTGCCCCGCCTGCTGGACGCGCGCGCGCTCGACGCGCTCCGCGCGCACGTCGACCTGCGCGACGGCGTCGTCGCGCCCGCCGCCGTGGCGCACGCCGGGCTGGCCGACGTCGACGTGCTCGTCACGGGCTGGGGCGCACCGCCCCTCGACGCCGCCGCGCTCGACGCGATGCCGCGCCTGCGGCTCGTCGTGCACACGGCCGGCACGGTGAAGTCCCTCGTCACGCCGGCGGTGTGGGAGCGCGGGGTGCGCGTGTCGAGCGGTGCCGCGACGAACGCCCTGCCCGTCGCGGAGTACGCGCTGGCCATGGTGCTGCTGGCCGGCAAGCGCGTCGGCGAGGCGGCCGAGCACTACGCGACCGGCCGCCGGCCCGACGCCTGGCGCCCGGCGGGCGAGGTCGGCAACAACGGTGCGACGGTCGGTGTCGTCGGGGCGTCGCGCACCGGGCGCCGCCTGCTCGACCTGCTGCGCCCGTTCGACCTGCGTCCGCTCCTGCACGACCCGTCCGTGACTCCCGCGCAGGCCACGGCGCTCGGTGCCGAGCTGCTGCCGCTCGACGAGCTCCTGGCGGCCTCGGACGTGGTCACGCTGCACGCGCCCGCGCTCCCCGCGACCCACCGCATGATCGGCGCCGCCCAGCTCGCCCGGATGCGCGACGGGACGACGCTGCTCAACACGGCCCGCGGCAGCCTCGTCGACACCGACGCACTCACGGCCGAGGTGCTGCGCGGGCGGCTGCGCGCGGTGCTCGACGTGACCGACCCCGAGCCGCTGCCGCCCGACCACCCGCTGTTCGACGCCCCGGGGGTCGTGCTCACGCCGCACGTGGCCGGCTCCCTCGGCAACGAGCTGCGCCGGCTCGGGGACGAGGCGGTCGCCGAGGTCGGCCGGTGGGTGCGCACCGGCACGCTGCGCTCCGAGGTCCGCGCGGACGACCTCGCGCGCATCGCCTGACACGCACCGCCGTCCGGACGCGCGGGCACCGGGGACCCCACCTACCGTGGCCCGCAGGAGGTGCACCATGCTGACGACCGACGTCGCGCCCGGGGTCCACCGGCTCGCGCACGCGTACGTGAACTGCTACCTGGTCGAGGGCGACGACGGTCGCCTGACGATCGTCGACACCGGACTGCCCGACACCTGGTCGCTCCTGGGCCACGCGGTGCGCGCGCTGGGCCGCCGCCCCGACGACGTCGCCGCGGTGGTGCTCACGCACGCGCACTTCGACCACACGGGCTCGGCCGCCGCGGCGCAGCGCCGGCTGGGCGTGCCGATCTGGGTGCACCCCGAGGACGCCACGCTGGCGGCGCACCCGTACCAGTACCTGCACGAGCGCCCGCGCGCCGCGTACCCCGTGCGGCACCCGCTCGGGCTCGTGCCGCTCACCGCGATGCTGGCCGCCGGCGCCTGGCGCGTCCCCGGGGTCACCGGCACGACGCCGATCCCGACGGGAGGGACCCTGCCGGTACCCGGCTCCCCCGTCGTCGTCCTCTCCCCCGGCCACACGCTCGGCCACGTCGCGCTGCACCTGCCGGACCGGGACGCGCTCCTGTCCGGCGACGCCCTCGTGACCCTCGACCCGTACACCTACGGGCGCGGACCGCAGATCGTGGCCGGCGCGGCCACCGCCGACAGCGCGCAGGCGCTCGCGTCGCTCGACGCGCTGGCGGCCACGGGTGCGTCCGTCGTCCTGCCCGGCCACGGCGACCCGTGGACCGACGGGATCGGCTCCGCGGTCGAGCACGCACGCCACGTCGGGCCGCACTGACCCGCGGCCGCCCCGGGCGGGCGTCGGTGGCCGGTGCCAGGCTGGACGCGTGAGCACCGACAGCCCCGACGACGTGGCGGCGGGACGCCGCGCGGTCCGCGACACGTACCGCAGCCTGCGGCTCGGCCTCGTCGCGCTCGTCGTGCTGCTCGGCGCGGCCGTGACGCTCGAGGCCGTCGCGCAGGGGTGCTGGCAGACGTCCGTCAGCGCCTACTACTGGACCGGTGCCCACGACGCCGTGGTCGGCGCGCTCGTCGCCGTCGGCGTCGTCCTGCTCGTCTACCGCGACGTCTCCGACCTCACGAACACGGCGCTCGACCTCGCCGGCGCGCTGGCACTCGTCGTCGCGCTGACGCCCACGAGCCAGGAGCCGACGTGCGGCGGCGCCGTGGTCGCGTCCTGGGCGGCACGGGCGGCGGCCGGGGACCCGGCCGTGGCCGACGTCCTCCCCGGCGTCCGGACCGGGGTCGGTGCGCTGCTCGTCGCCGGTGCGCTGGCGACCGTCGTGCGGCTCGCGGTGCGCCGGCGGGTCGCCCTCACCGCCGTCGAGCGGGCCGCACGCCTCGGCGCCGGCCTGGTCCTGGCGGGTCTCGGGGCGCTCTTCCTCCTCGACGCGGCCCGGTTCGCGACGACGGCGCACGACCTCGCCGCCGTCGGGCTCTTCCTCGCCACGGCCGCGGTCGTGCTGCTGCGCGCGTTCGCCGCCCGGGCGGTCTCGGCACGCTGGGGCACCGCGTACACGGCGGTCGCGGTCGCGCTGCTGGTCGCGCTGGCGACCGTCGTGGTCCTGCGCAGCACCGTGCCCGCGTGGCGCCACGCCGTGCTCGTCACGGAGGCGGCCCTCGTCGCCCTGTTCGGCGTGTTCTGGGTGCTGCAGACCGTCGAGCTCTGGGGCACGGACGTCCGCGGCCGCGGCGCCGCCGGACGCACGACGGCCGCCGCCCGGGAGGGGCGGCGGCCGTCGTGACGGGACCGGGGCCGGCGCGGGGCGCCGGTCGCGGCCGTCAGGCGATGCGGGTGCGGGTCTGCTCCTCGTCACCGATCTTGTGCACGACGACCGTGTTGGTCGAGCCGACCACGCCCACGGGCGTGCCGGCGACGACCACCACGTAGTCGCCCACCTCGGCGAGGCCGTTCGCGCGGAGCGTCTGGTCCACCTGGCTGACCATGACGTCCGTGCTCTCGACCTCGGGCACCTGGTACGTCTGCACGCCCCACGAGAGGGACAGCAGGTTGCGCACCGACTCCTCGGGCGTGAAGGCGAGCAGCGGGATCGACGAGCGCAGGCGCGACATGCGACGCGCCGAGTCGCCGGACTGCGTGAAGGTCACGAGGTACTTCACGCCGATGACCTCGCCGATCTCCGCCGCGGCGCGCGTGATGGCGCCACCGCGCGTCGACGGCACGGAGCCGAGCGGCGCGATGCGCTCCCGGCCGAGCTCCTCGGTGCTCTCGATGATGCGGGCCATCGTGCGGACCGCCTCGATCGGGTAGTCGCCGACGCTGGTCTCGCCGGAGAGCATGACCGCGTCCGCGCCGTCGAGGACGGCGTTGGCGCAGTCCGACGCCTCGGCGCGCGTGGGACGCGGGCTCGTGATCATCGACTCGAGCACCTGCGTCGCGACGATGACCGGCTTGGCGTTGCGGCGGGCGAGCTCGACCGCGCGCTTCTGCACGAGCGGCACCTGCTCGAGGGGCAGCTCGACGCCGAGGTCCCCGCGGGCGACCATGATGCCGTCGAACGCCTGGACGATCTCGGTGAGGTTCTCGACGGCCTGCGGCTTCTCGATCTTGGCGACGACCGGGACGACCCGGCCCTCCTCCTCCATGATCCGGCGCACGTCGTCGTAGTCGGCCGCGGTGCGGACGAACGACAGGGCGATGATGTCGGCGCCGACGTTGAGGGCCCAGCGCAGGTCCTCCTCGTCCTTGTCGCTCATCGCGGGCACCGACACCGCGACGCCCGGCAGGTTCAGGCCCTTGTTGTTCGACACGGGACCCGGGACCTCGACACGGGTGACGACGTCGTTGCCCTCGACGGCGGTGACGCGCACGAGCACCTTGCCGTCGTCGATGAGGATCGGGTCGCCCGGCTTCACGTCGCCCGGCAGGCCCTTGAACGTCGTGGAGACGCGCTCCTTGGTGCCCTCGATCTCGTCGGTCGTGATGGTGAAGACGTCACCGACGGCGAGCTGGTGCTTGCCCTCGGTGAACCGGCCGAGGCGGATCTTGGGGCCCTGGAGGTCGACGAGGACGGCCACCGAGCGGCCCGAGGCCTTCGCCGCGGCGCGCACGTTGTCGTACACGCGCTTGTGCACCTCGGTGTCACCGTGGCTGCGGTTCAGGCGGGCGACGTCCATCCCCGCGTCGACGAGGGCCTGGACCTGCTCGGCCGACTCCGTGGCGGGGCCGATGGTGCAGACGATCTTGGCTCTACGCATGGTTCGAGACTAAGCCTTCCTGGGGTGCCGGCCACAGGCCGGACGTCCCGGCACGGGCCGCGCACCAGCAGGTACGCGGCCCGGGTCGGTTCGGGGGTGTGCGGATCGGGGGACGGGCGGGAGGTCAGGGACGCAGCGCGACGGTGCTGGCGGTGACGGGGACCGGCAGCTCGGAGGAACCGGAGAGGTACGCGTCGACCGCGGCGGCCGCGGCGCGACCCTCGGCGATGGCCCACACGACGAGCGACTGCCCGCGCCCGGCGTCGCCCGCGACGAACACGCCCGGCACGTCGGTCGCGAACTCCTCGTCGCGTGCGACGAGCCCGCGGTCCGTCGTGGTGACGCCGAGCTGGCCGGTCAGCACGTCGGTCTCCGGACCGGTGAAGCCCATCGCGAGCAGCACGAGGTCGGCGGGGACGTCGCGCTCGGTGCCCGCCTTGGGCACGCGGCGGCCGTCGGACAGGTACTCGGTCTCGGCGACGCGCAGGCGCTGCACGCGCCCGGCGTCGTCGCCGACGAACGCCACCGTGGACGCGAGGTACGCGCGCTCCCCGCCCTCCTCGTGCGAGGACGAGACCTCGAACGTCACCGGGTCGGTCGGCCACGGCTGGTGCGCCGGCCGCTCCTCGGGCGGACGCCTGCCGATGGCCAGCGTCGTGACCGACGCGGCACCCTGGCGCAGGGCGGTGCCGAGGCAGTCGGAGCCGGTGTCGCCGCCGCCGATGATGACGACGTGCTTGCCCTCGGCGGTGATCTGCCCGGGCACGTCCTTGCCGGCCACGACCGCGTTCGCCTGGTGCAGGTACTCCATCGCGGGGTGGACGCCCGCGAGGTCGAGCCCGTCGACCCGGGGCTGGCGCGGCACGGTGGCGCCGGTCGCGACGACGATCGCGTCGTACCGTGCCTGCAGCTGCGCCCACGTGACGTCGCGGCCGACCTCGACGCCGGCACGGAAGCGCGTGCCCTCGGCGCGCATCTGCTCGAGCCGGCGGTCGATGTGCTCCTTCTCGAGCTTGAAGTCGGGCACGCCGTAGCGCAGCAGGCCGCCGATCTCGTCGTCGCGCTCGTACACCGCGACGGTGTGGCCGGCCCGCGTGAGCTGCTGCGCGGCGGCCAGGCCCGCGGGTCCCGACCCGACCACGGCGACGGTGTGCCCCGTCAGGCGCTGCGGCACCTGCGGCGTCACCAGCCCGCGCGCGAACGCCTCGTCGATGATCGTGACCTCGACGTTCTTGATGGTCACCGGCGGCTGGTTGATGCCGAGGACGCAGCTCGACTCGCACGGCGCCGGGCAGATGCGCCCGGTGAACTCGGGGAAGTTGTTCGTCGCGTGCAGGCGGTCGATGGCGTCGGCCCACTGCCCGCGCCACACGAGGTCGTTCCACTCGGGGATGAGGTTCCCGAGCGGGCAGCCGTTGTGGCAGAACGGGATGCCGCAGTCCATGCAGCGGCCCGCCTGCTCCTTGAGGAACGGCTGGCCGGCGACCAGGTGGGCGTGCACGTCCTTCCAGTCGCGCAGCCGCACCTCGACGGGGCGGTTGGGCGGGAGCTCGCGCTCCCGCACCTTCAGGAAGCCGCGGGGATCAGCCACGGGCCACCTCCAGGATCTTGTCCCACACGCCCGGCGCGGTCGGGTCGAGGCCCTCGGCCTCGGCCGTCGCGAGCGCGCTCCGGACGCGTGCGTACTCGGTGGGCAGCAGGCGCGTGAAGCGCGCCCGGGTGCCCGCGGGGTCCTCGAGGAGCTGGGCCGCGACCGGCGACCCCGTCTCCTCGGCGTGCGCGCGCAGCAGCCGCTCGACCAGCGCCGCGTCGTCGTCGTCCAGCGGCGCGAGCGACAGCTCGCCCGAGCGGACGGCCTCGAGGTTCACGAGCGCGGGCTGCAGGTCGAGCACGTAGGCCGTGCCGCCTGACATGCCGGCGCCGAAGTTGCGGCCGGTCCGGCCCAGCACGACCACCGTGCCGCCCGTCATGTACTCGCAGGCGTGGTCGCCCACACCCTCGACGACGAGCGTCGCGCCGGAGTTGCGGACGCCGAACCGCTCGCCCACGAGACCGCGCAGGAAGATCTGCCCGCTCGTCGCGCCGTAGCCGATGACGTTGCCCGCGATGACGTTGTGCTCGCTCGACAGGACCGAGCTGCGGTCCGGCCGCACGACGATCCGGCCGCCGGACAGGCCCTTGCCGACGTAGTCGTTGGCGTCGCCGAACAGCCGCAGCGTGATGCCACGCGGCAGGAAGGCGCCGAACGACTGGCCGGCCGACCCGGTCAGCGTCACGTCGATCGTGTCGTCGGGCAGGCCCTGCCCGCCGTACCGCTTGGTGACGTGGTGGCCCAGCATGGTGCCGACGGTGCGGTTCACGTTGCGGACCGGCAGGTCGATGCGCACCGGCTCGCCCCGCTCGAGGGCGTCGCCCGCCATCGCGACGAGCTGGTTGTCGAGCGCGCGCGACAGGCCGTGGTCCTGCTGCTTGACGTGGTGCAGCGCGGACCCGGGCAGCGGCTGCGGCTGCGCGAGCACCGGCGTCAGGTCGAGCCCGGCGGCCTTCCAGTGGTCCACGGCCTGGCGCGTGTCGAGCATCTCGACGTGGCCGACCGCCTCCTGGAGGCTGCGGAACCCGAGCGCGGCGAGCAGCTCGCGGACCTCCTGCGCGATGAACTCGAAGAACGTCACGACGAACTCGGGCTTGCCGGTGAACCGGGCCCGCAGCTCGGGGTTCTGCGTCGCGACGCCCACCGGGCACGTGTCGAGGTGGCAGACGCGCATCATGACGCAGCCGGAGACCACGAGGGGCGCCGTCGCGAAGCCGAACTCCTCGGCGCCGAGCAGCGCGCCGACGACCACGTCGCGCCCCGTCTTCAGCTGGCCGTCGACCTGCACGACGACGCGGTCGCGCAGGTCGTTCAGCACGAGCGTCTGCTGGGTCTCGGCGAGGCCGATCTCCCACGGCGTTCCGGCGTGCTTGAGCGACGTCAGCGGCGAGGCGCCCGTCCCGCCGTCGTGGCCGGAGATCAGCACGACGTCGGAGTGCGCCTTGGCGACGCCCGCGGCGATCGTCCCGACGCCGAACTCGCTGACGAGCTTGGTGTGGATGCGCGCCGACGGGTTCGCGTTCTTGGCGTCGTGGATCAGCTGCGCCAGGTCCTCGATCGAGTAGATGTCGTGGTGCGGCGGCGGCGAGATGAGGCCGACGCCCGGCGTCGAGTGCCGGGTCCTCGCGACCCACGGGTAGACCTTGTGCCCGGGCAGCTGACCGCCCTCGCCGGGCTTGGCGCCCTGCGCGAGCTTGATCTGGATGTCGTCGGCGTTCGTCAGGTACTCGCTGGTCACGCCGAAGCGGCCGGAGGCGATCTGCTTGATCGCGGAGCGGCGCTCGGGGTCGTGCAGGCGCTCCGGGTCCTCGCCGCCCTCGCCGGTGTTGGACTTGCCGCCGAGCCGGTTCATCGCGATCGCGAGCGTCTCGTGCGCCTCGGCCGAGATCGACCCGTACGACATGGCGCCCGTCTGGAAGCGCTTGACGATCTCCGTGACCGGCTCGACCTCGTCGACCGGCACGGGCGGGCGCACGCCGTCCTTGAACCGCAGCAGGCCGCGCAGCGTCATCAGCCGCTCCGACTGCTCGTCCACACGCTGCGTGTACTGGCGGAAGACGTCCATCTGTCGCGTGCGCGTCGAGTGCTGGAGCCGGAACACCGTCTCCGGGTCGAAGAGGTGCTCCTCGCCCCCGCGGCGCCACTGGTACTCGCCGCCGACCGCGAGGCGCTGGTGCGCCTGCCGGTTGCCGCTCGCCGGGTACGCGTCGGCGTGGCGCGCCGCCACCTCCGCGGCGATGACGTCGAGACCGATGCCGCCGAGGCGGCTCGTGGTCCCGGTGAAGTACTTCTCGACGAGCGCGTGGGACAGGCCGATCGCCTCGAAGACCTGCGCGCCGCGGTACGACGCGATCGTCGAGATGCCCATCTTCGACATCACCTTGAGGACGCCCTTGCCGAGCGCCTTGATGAGGTTCGCGACGGCCTTCTCGGGGGCGACGCCCGGCAGGAAGCCGCCGCGGGCGAGCTCCTCGACCGACTCCATCGCGAGGTACGGGTTCACCGCCGCGGCGCCGTAGCCGATCAGCAGGGCGACGTGGTGCACCTCGCGCACGTCGCCGGCCTCGACGACGAGCGAGATCTGCGTGCGGGTGTGGCGGCGCAGCGTGTGGTGGTGCACCGCGGACAGCAGCAGCAGCGACGGGATCGGCGCCAGGTCGGCGTCGGAGTTGCGGTCCGACAGGACGAGGAAGCTGACGCCCTCCTCGACCGCGCGGTCGACCTCCGCGAAGATCTCCTCGAGCCGCTTCTCGAGCGCCGCTCCCCCGCCGTCGACCTTGTACAGGCCGCGGATCGTGGCCGCGCGGAAGCCGAGCGACGGCTCCTTGGCGACGTGCACGATCTTGGCGAGCTGGTCGTTGTCGAGGACCGGGAACGGCAGCGCGAGCTTGCGCGCGTGCTCGGGCCCGTCCGCCAGCAGGTTCGGCTCGGGGCCGATGGCGCCGCCGATCGACGTCACGAGCTCCTCGCGGATCGCGTCGAGCGGCGGGTTGGTCACCTGGGCGAACATCTGCGTGAAGTAGTCGAACAGCAGCCGGGGGCGCTGCGACAGGACGGCGACGGGCGTGTCGGAGCCCATCGCCCCGAGCGGCTCCGCACCGGCGGCCGCCATGGGCGACAGGAGGATCTTCAGCTCCTCCTCGGTGTAGCCGAACGCGCGCTGGCGGCGCCGCACCGAGGCGCTCGAGTGCGACACGTGGTCGCGCTCGGGCAGCTGCTCGAGGCGCACGAGGTTCTCCTCGAGCCACTGCGCGTACGGCCGGCGCGCCGCGAGCTGCGACATGACCTCGGCGTCCGCGACGATCCGGCCCTGGCCGGTGTCGACGAGGAAGAAGATGCCCGGCTCGAGGCGGCCCTTCGCCACCACGGACGCCGGGTCGATCTCCAGCACGCCGGCCTCGGACGCGCAGACGACGAGCCCGTCCTCGGTCACCCAGTAGCGGCCGGGGCGCAGGCCGTTGCGGTCCTGCATCGAGCCGATGACCGTGCCGTCGGTGAACGTCATCGCGGCGGGGCCGTCCCACGGCTCCATGAGCGTCGAGTGGTACTCGAAGAACGCGCGCGTCGCCGGGTCCATCTGCGCGTGGTTCTCCCACGGCTCCGGGATCATCATCGTCATCGCGTGCGGCAGCGAGCGGCCGGCGAGGTGCAGCAGCTCGAGCACCTCGTCGAAGCTGCCCGAGTCCGACCCGCCCGGCGTGCACACCGGCAGCAGCGGGGCGAGGTCGCCGAGCGCCTCGGAGGCGAGCATGCCCTCGCGCGCCGCCATCCAGTTGCGGTTGCCACGCACCGTGTTGATCTCGCCGTTGTGGGCGATCATCCGGAACGGCTGCGCGAGCGGCCAGGAGGGGAACGTGTTCGTCGAGAAGCGCGAGTGGACGAGCGCGATCTCGGACGCGTAGCGGGGGTCGGACAGGTCCGCGAAGAACGGCTCCAGCTGCCCCGGCGTGAGCATGCCCTTGTAGACGATCGTGCGCGCCGACAGCGAGGCGAAGTAGACGCCGGCCTCGCGCTCGGCCCGCTTGCGCAGGCGGTAGGTGCGCCGGTCCAGCTCGATGCCCGCCAGCTCGCGCGAGGGGTCCGCCACGACGAGCTGGCGGAAGGCGGGCATCGACGCGCGCGCGGTGGGGCCGACGAGGTCCGCGGTCACGACGACGTCGCGCCACGCGAGGACGTCGAGCTTCTCCTCCGCCGCGATGGCCTCGACCGTGCGCACGGCGCGCTGCTGGTCGCCCTCCTCGACGGGCAGGAACGCCATGCCGATCGCGTAGCGGCCGGCGGGCGGCAGCTCCGCGTCGACGACGTCGCGCAGGAAGGCGTCGGGGATCTGCGTGAGGATGCCCGCGCCGTCGCCGCTGTCCTCCTCGGCGCCGACGGCGCCGCGGTGGTCGAGGTTGAGCAGCGCCGTCAGGCCGGCGTCGACGATGTCGCGGCCGGGCGTGCCGCGGAGCGTGGCGACCCAGGCGAACCCGCACGCGTCGTGCTCGGCGGCGGGGTCGTAGAGGCCGTGCCGGGCAGGCGCACCGGTGGCGCCGGGGCTCACGGGCGACGTGGACATCAGCACCGTCCTCACAGTCCCCGGGCTCGGGGCATCGCAACAACAGGGGGGAGTACAGGGACGTCGTCGGCCCGGTGTGGAGGCGACTATACGACCCGCGCGCACGCGCAGGGGACGCCGCCTCGGATGATGGCCGGACGGCGCCCGACCGCCCCGGTCACCGGGCGGGAGCGGAGGCGTCCGCCTCGTCGTCCTGCGTCGTGGGGGGTGTCCGCAGGAGGGTCGTGTCACGTCCTGGATGCAGACGGCCGACCAGCACGAACGCTATCAGCGCGCCGAGCCCGACCACGACCGACGTCCAGACGTTGAGGCGCAGACCCAGCACCGTCTCGGCGGGGTCGATCCGCAGCAGCTCGATCCAGAGCCGCCCGGCGGTGTAGAAGGCGACGTAGAGCCAGAACACGCGCCCGTGCCCGAGCCGGAACCGGCGGTCGAGCCAGACGAGCAGCGCGGCGGCCGCCAGGTTCCACAGCAGCTCGTACAGGAACGTCGGGTGGAACAGGGTCCCGGGCTCGAAGCCCGCCGGCAGGTGCGCCTCGTCGATCTGCAGACCCCACGGCAGGGTCGTCGGACCGCCGAAGAGCTCCTGGTTGAACCAGTTGCCCAGCCGGCCGATGGCCTGCGCGACGAGCAGGCCGGGGGCGAGCGCGTCCGCGAAGGGCGCGAGCCGCACGCCGTGGCGGCGGCAGCCGATCCACGCGCCGACGGCGCCGAACGCGACCGCACCCCAGATGCCGAGGCCGCCCTCCCACACGTACAGCGCACGGACCGGGTCCCCGCCGGGTCCGAAGTACGCGTCGGGCGAGCTGAGGACGTGGTAGATGCGGCCGCCGACGATGCCGAACGGCACCGCCCAGTACGTGATGTCGAGCACCGTCTCGGGGTCGCCGCCGCGTGCGGCCCACCGGCGCCGCGTGAGGACCACCGCCGCGGCGATGCCGAGCAGGATCGCGAACGCGTACGCCCGCAGCGGGAACGGCCCCAGGTGCCACACGCCCTGCGAGGGGCTGGGGATCCCGGCCGCCACCACGGCGGCGGCGAGCGTCACCGCGGCGACCTGTCGGCGGACCGGACGCCCTCGGCGAGTCCCGCGACCACGCCCTGCAGCGCGTCGATGCCGGCCGTCTCGTCGGGCGCGTCGAGCAGCGGGCGCACGAACGCCGAGCCGACGATGACGCCGTCGGCGTACGAGGCGACCTGCGCGGCCTGCTCCGGCCGCGACACGCCCAGACCCACGCACACGCGCGACGCGCCGGCGGCGCGGGTGTCGGCGACGAGCTGCTGCGCGCGGTCGCCGACCGTGGCGCGCTCCCCCGTGACGCCCATCGTGGACGCGGCGTAGACGAAGCCGCGGCTCGCCGCCGCGGTCGAGGCCAGCCGCTCGGGCGTCGAGCTCGGCGCGACGAGGAACACGCGGTCGAGGCCGTGCGCGTCGGCCGCCGCCATCCAGTCGGCGGCCTCGTCCGGGATGAGGTCGGGCGTGATGAGGCCCGCGCCGCCCGCGGCCGCGAGGTCGCGCGCGTAGGCGTCGACGCCGTAGCGCAGGACGAGGTTCCAGTACGTCATGACGAGCACCGGGGCACCGGCGTCGGCGACCTGCTCGACCGCCACGAGGGTGTCCCGGACACGCGTGCCGCCCGCCAGGGCCGCGTCGACCGCGCGCTGGATCAGCGGGCCGTCCATGACGGGGTCGGTGTACGGCATGCCGAGCTCGACGACGTCGACGCCCGCCTCGACCATCGCGCGGACCGCGCGGACCGACCCCGGCACCGACGGGAACCCGACGGGCAGGTACCCGATGAGGGCGGCGCGCGGGTCGGCACCCCCCGCCAGCGTGTCCAGCCGCTCCGCGGACCGCGACCGGACCTGCGTCGTGCTCACAGCTGCTCCCCCTCGTCGGCCTTCAGCACCGGCTCGTCCTCGATGAGGCCGAACCACGCGGCCGCGGTCGCCACGTCCTTGTCGCCGCGCCCCGAGAGGTTGACGAGCACCACGGCGTCCCGGCCGTCCGTCGCCCAGGTGCGGGCCTCGGCACCGATCTGGATGGCCCCGGCGAGGGCGTGCGCGGACTCGATGGCGGGGATGATGCCCTCGGTGCGGCACAGCAGCTCGAACGCCTGCATGGCCTCGACGTCCGTCACGGGGCGGTAGGTCGCACGGCCGATGTCGTGCAGCCACGCGTGCTCGGGGCCGACGCTCGGGTAGTCCAGGCCCGCCGACACCGAGTGGCTCGGCAGCGTCTGGCCGTCCTCGTCCTGCAGCAGGTAGCTGCGGGCACCGTGCAGCACGCCGGGCACGCCGCCCGAGAACCGGGCGGAGTGCCGGCCGGACTCGACGCCCTCGCCGCCCGCCTCGAAGCCGAAGAGCCGCACCTCGGGGTCGTCGAGGAACGCGTTGAAGACGCCCATCGCGTTCGAGCCGCCGCCGACGCACGCCACGACCGCGTCGGGCAGGTGCCCGGTCTCCTCGAGCAGCTGCGCCCGCGCCTCGTCGCCGATGACCTTGTGGAAGTCGCGCACCATCTCGGGGAACGGGTGCGGGCCGGTCACGGTGCCGAGCAGGTAGTGCGTCGTGTCGACGTTGGCGACCCAGTCGCGCAGCGCCTCGTTGATCGCGTCCTTGAGCGTGCGCGACCCGATGGTCACCGGCACGACCTCGGCCCCGAGGAGCCGCATCCGCGCGACGTTGAGCGCCTGTCGCTGCGTGTCCTCCTCGCCCATGTAGATCGTGCACTCGAGGTCCATCAGCGCGCACGCCGTCGCGGTCGCGACCCCGTGCTGCCCGGCGCCGGTCTCGGCGATGACGCGCTTCTTGCCCATGCGCTTGACCAGCAGGGCCTGGCCGAGCACGTTGTTGATCTTGTGCGAGCCCGTGTGGTTGAGGTCCTCGCGCTTGAGGAACACGCGCACGCCCTCGCCCACGTGCGCCGCGAACCGCGGCACCTCGGTGATCGGGTTGGGGCGTCCCGTGTACGTGCGGTGCAGGCGCTCCAGCTCGTCGGCGAACGTCGGGTCGGCGAGCGCCTTGTGGTACTCCGTGTCGAGCTCGTCGAGGGCCGCGATGAGCGCCTCGGGCACGAACCGGCCGCCGAACTCGCCGAAGTACGGGCCCTCGTGCGCGCCCAGCGTGCCGCCGCTGCGCAGCACGTCCCGCATGCGCCGGCTCACCTGGCTGCGTCCGGTGGCGCTCACTGGCGCACCGCCCGCAGCGAGGGGTGGGCGCCGGCGGCGACGAGGTCCGCGACGGACTGCCGCGGCGCGTCGTCCGTCACGAGCGCCTCGCCCACGAGGACGACGTCCGCGCCGGCGCGGGCGTAGTCCATGACGTCGTGCGGGCCGCGCACGCCGGACTCGGCGACCTTGACGACGTCCGACGGGATCGCCGGCGCGACGCGCGCGAACGTGTTCCGGTCGACGTCGAGGGTCTTGAGGTCGCGGGCGTTCACGCCGATGACGCGCGCACCGGCGTCCACCGCGCGGGCGACCTCCTCGGTGTCGTGCACCTCGACGAGGGCCGTCATGCCCAGCGAGTGCACCCGCTCCACGAGCGACTCGAGCACGGTCTGCTCGAGCGCCGCGACGATGAGCAGCACCAGGTCGGCGCCGTGGGCGCGCGCCTCCCACACCTGGTACGGCGTCACGACGAAGTCCTTGCGCAGCACGGGCACGTCGACACGTGCGCGCACGGCGTCGAGGTCCTCCAGCGAGCCGTTGAACCGGCGCCGCTCGGTGAGCACCGAGATCGCGACCGCGCCGCCCTTGGCGTACTCGGCCGCCAGGGCCGCCGGGTCGCTGATGGTGGCGAGCGTGCCCTTGCTGGGGCTCGACCGCTTCACCTCGGCGATGACGGTCACGGCGTCGTCCACCTTGAGGCGGTTGACGCACTGCAGCGCGGACTCGCGGCGTGCGGCGCGCTCCTTCAGGTCGGCCAGCGGCGTCGCGGCCTCTCGGGCGGCGAGGTCCTCCCGGACCCCCGCGACGATGTCGTCCAGCACGGTCATCGGCGGCTCATCCCCTTCGCCCGGTCGGAACGGCTGCCGTCCCCGTGCGCGCCCTCCCCGGTGCACCGGCTGCCGACTGGCCATCGTAGACGTGCCCTGGACCACATCCGTCCACGGCCCGGTCCGTGGACCTGGCCGTGGACGTGCTCAGTAGCCGGGGGACGTCGCCGCGGCCCACGGCAGCGTGATCCCGAGGACGACGAGCGGGATGAGGAACGACAGCACGAGGACGACGAGCATCAGCAGGCCAAACGCGATCGAGAGCCAGCCGAGCACGATGCCCGCGGTGACGACGCCGTCGTTGTTCGCCTCGCCGCGGGCGATCGCCTTGCGCGCGTTCGTGCCGACGACCACCGCCGGGATGCCGGTGAAGAACCCGCACGCGAGGACGATGCCCGCGATGCCGAGGACGAGCGACCAGATCCCGAGGTCGTTGCGGGGCCAGTAGCCGGGACCCGCGTACGGGGTGCCCGCGTACGAGGTGCCCGCGTACGGGGTGCCCGCGTACGAGGTGCCGGCGTACGGCGTGCCGGCGTGCGCGTCCTGCGCGTCCTGCGCGGCACCGGCCTGCTCACCCGCGGCCGCGGAGGGTGCAGCCGGGGCGGCGTACGCGCCGCCGGGTGCGGCGTACGCGCCGCCGGGTGCGGCGTACGCGCCGCCGGATGCGCCCCCGGTGCCCGCGCCCGCGTCGGGCGCACCGGCACCGGCCGGGGCGCCCGCTCCGGTGTCCCCCGCCGTCGAGGCGCCGGGCGGGGGCCCGTACGGCGCCTCCTGGCCGTACGGCGGCACGTCGGCGCCGGGTCGGCCTGCGGGGTCGACGGGCTGTGTCATGAGGTCCTCCGGTGGTCGTCCGGCGCACGCCGGGACGGGTTCAGGTGAGCGGCGCGGGGCCGAGGTACGGGGCGAGCGCGGGCACGTTGCGCAGGACGCCGAACAGCACGACGACGACGAGCACGACCCATGCGAGCCACACCGGCGGCACTCCCGCCGACGTGCCGCGCCACCGGCGCCGCGTCCACACGGCCCAGCCGGCGAGCAGCAGCGGGGCGACGAGCACCCAGAGCGGGTTGGCGTGCCACGCGCCCGCGAGGTCACCGGTGAGGAGGTCGTGGGTCGCGCGCAGCCCGCCGCAGCCGGGGCAGCTGACACCGAGCAGCAGCACGGACGGGCAGATCCCGTACGACAGCGGCGTGTACGGCGTGCGCACCACGAGCAGCGCCGCGGCCGCGGCGCCCGCCGCCCCGACGGCCAGGGGCAGCAGCACGCCGCCGCGCCCCGCACGGCGGCGGGACGCGGCGGCGTGTGCTGCCGAGCTCACGGACGTCAGGGCTGCTGGAGCTGCTGGGTGCGCTGCACCTCGTCCTCGAGGTACTCCATGAAGCCGCCCCAGCCGCCGTACTGGGCGATGCCGGCGAGGAAGCTGATCAGGAAGTACAGGCCGATGACGAGGCCGATCGCACCGAGGATCAGACCCGCGAGCGACATGCCCCGGTTCGTCGCCTCGCCGCGCGCCGCGGCGCCGCGGCCCAGGAAGCCGAGGATGACGGCCGGGATGCCCGGCAGCCAGCCGATGCAGCACAGGACGATCGACAGGATGCCGAGGACGAGCGACCAGATGCCGAGCGCGTTCCTGCGCGTCGAGCCGGCCGACGCCGGGTCTCCCCAGCCCTGGCCCTGGCCGTAGGGCTGCGCCTGCCCGTACGCCGGGTCCTGCCCGTACGCCGGTGCCTGGCCGTAGGCGGGCGCCTGCCCGTACGCGGGTGCCTGGCCGTACGTCGGAGCGTCGCCCGCACCGGTCGGCCGGCCGTAGGACGGTGCCGACGGCGCGTC
The DNA here is from genome assembly GCF_047229365.1 of Cellulomonas pasadenensis. Lineage (NCBI taxonomy): Bacteria > Bacillati > Actinomycetota > Actinomycetes > Micrococcales > Cellulomonadaceae > Cellulomonas > Cellulomonas pasadenensis. The sequence goes on from NZ_JBFTEP010000002.1 coordinate 78,159, forward strand.
CGGGCTCGTGCCGGCCGGGTACGGCGGCACGTCCGTGCCGGACGACGACGGCTCGGGCGCACCCGGCGCCGCGGCTCCGTCGCCGGTGGCACGGGGCCCGTCGGCGGGACGGGGCTCGTCGTCGGGGGCGTACGGGTCGCGCGGGTCGTTCGGGCTCGACATCCAGCTCTCCCTGCGTCAGGAGGCGCGCCGACGGCGCGCCCGCGTCGGACCGGCGGGTTCGTGCCCGCCGGTCGGGTCAGTGACCGCCGCGGCGCTTCTCGCGTGCGAGCGTCGCGGCGCCGCCCTGGCCGTGGCCCAGCACCTGCAGGACCTTGCCGAGGACGATGCCGAGCACGATGACGCCCATCCCGACCCAGAACATCCAGACGAGCGCGAAGGCGACGCCCAGCGCGGCGACGAGCGCGCCGAGCACGATCGTCCACGTCGTCGTCCACGCCGCCACGGTCTTGCCGTGGTTGGTCGGCGGGGTCGACGGCGGCAGGTGGACCGTCTCGGTCGGGGTCTGGTGCTGCGCGCGGTGGGCCAGGGAGTGGTCGGCCATGGGTACGTCCTTCGGTGCTCGGTTCGCGCCAACCCTATCCGAGTCGTCAGGGAGGCACGCGCTGGTCAGGGCTGTGGTCGGGTCGGTGGTCAGGAGGGGTCGTCGCCGCGGCTCAGCGCGTCCCAGTCGGCGCGGCCGTCGTCGTCCGGGGCCGCGCCGGCCGTCGCCGGCGGTCCCGTCGGCCGACCTGCCGACGGGCCCGACGCGGCCGGACCCTCGCCGGCGCCGGGCGCCGCCGCACCGCCGGGAACCTCGTGCCGGCGCGAGCGCGTCCGCCAGTCCCCCGGCGCACGCAGCAGGAGGAGCGCGAGGAGCACGACGAGCGCGCCGACGGCCGTCGCGACGACCGGGCCGGCGGTGAGGACGGCGTCCGGCGCGACGGGCTCGACGCCCGTGCGGTCGGCGACCGCGGTGGCCGCCGCCCCCGCGGGGTCGCGCAGCACCGCGAGCGACGCCGCGACGACCAGCGCCCCGCACGCCGCCACGACCGCGGCGACGGCGACCCCCGCGTGGTAGCCCCCGATGCTGCGGGCGAG